>JBDSYB010000348.1:0-3674 GCA_039925885.1 Verrucomicrobiota bacterium | reverse complement strand
TGGAGAAATCAATTTCAAAACTGGGTTCGGTGTAGCTGAAATAATGCGGACGAAAACGAACTTTCACGTCTGAACCCATCAACTCTTTGAAAACAAATTCAACGGTTCCTTTCAGATCGCCGACCGTCACATTTTTGTCCACGTACAAACCTTCAATCTGATGAAACGTCGGATTATGGGTGGCATCCGCGTTGTCGCGGCGGAAAACACGGCCCAGAGAAATGATGCGAACGGGCGGAGGTTGCTTTTGCATCACACGAATTTGCACGGATGAAGTGTGGGTGCGCAAAAGTGAGCGTGCTGCCAGCGTCTCGCTGACAGAATTGGAGCGAGACGCTCCAAGCACGTTGAGATAAAACGTATCCTGCAAATCGCGCGCGGGATGATCGGCGGGTGTGTTGAGAGCATCGAAACAATGGAACTCGTCTTCAATTTCTGGTCCGTCCGCGACGGCGAAACCAATTTTACGAAAAGCGCGGACGATGTCATCGGCTACTTGCGTGAGCGGGTGAAGTTTTCCGAGCGAGCGGCGGCGTCCGGGCAAAGTGAAATCAGTCGGCTCTTTTGGCAGCGCGGATTTCGACTCCAATTCTGAACGGCGTTCTGCCAGCGCGGTCTCCAATTCAACTTTGGTTTGGTTGATGAGTTTGCCAGCGGCGGGGCGTTCGTCTTTTGACAGGGTGCCGAGTTGTTTCATCAACCCGGTGAATTTTCCATTCGCGCCGAAGTAAGTTCCTTTCGTTTGATCCAATGCTGCCAAATCAGAGGCAGCTTTTAAATCGGCGAGCGCGGTTTCTTTCAGAGGCTCAAGATCATTCAAAAAAGACATCACGATGAGTTTTGGGTTTTACGATTAAAGTATCAAGTTTTCAGTGGAAAAGAAAACGGGCGGCCATTGCTGGTCGCCCGATGAAAAATCGAATTAGAAAACGGGTTAAGCCTTGGCAGTTTTAGCGTTCTTTGTTTTCAAAGCACTTTGAGCAAGCGCAACCAATTCCAAAAACGCGGCGTTATCCGTTGCTGCGATGTCGGACAAAACTTTACGATCCAGCGTGCAGTTTGCAGCTTTCAAACCTTCGATGAAGCGGCTGTAAGTCATGCCCGCAGCGCGAGCGGCGGCATTGATACGGATTTGCCAAAGATAACGAAAGGTGCGCTTTTTGACTTTGCGATCGCGGAAAGCGTATTGTCGGCCATGGTCGAGAGCATCGGCGGCATAGCGGTAGAGTGCGGAACGTTTTAAGCGAAAGCCTTTGGCCGCTTTGAGCGTCCGGATACGGCGTTTTCGGGAGGCGGGAGCATTTGTAACACGCATAGGTCGAGTAAATCGTTAAAGGTTGAATCGGTGAATCGGGTCAATGGCTGAAGGGCAGGTTTTGCAAAATCCGATAGGTGTCAGTTTTATCCACCAGTGTGGTGCCACTGAGACTGCGGCGACGTTTGGAGTTTTTGCTTTGAAGCAAGTGGCGTTTGCCAGCGCGCGAGCGCAAGACTTTGCCGGTGCCGGTGATTTTGAAACGTTTGGCCACCGATTTTTTTGTTTTGATACCTTTGGGTCGTCGCATATTCAGCTTTCTCTTAAAAAGAGCGCGCAATATAGAGCGGTGTTTTTTAGGAAGCAAGTGGCAATTTGAAAGACGGCCATGTCGGGGGGAAAATTATTTTTTTTATTCGAAATCGAAAACGGTGATGACGATAACGCGATGCGCCGATGCCCTAGCGCCGTTGGAAGGCGCGCTCGTAAACCAGCAAAGTCTCTTGCGCGGTTTTTTCCCAATTAAAAAATTTTGCGCGATCCAAGCCCGCTTTGCTGCATTTTTGGCGCAGCGATGAATCTGTGGAAAGGTTGGTCAGATGACGACTCATTTCGTGGATGTTTAGAGGATCTGCGATCACTGCCGCTTCACCCACCACTTCACCGAGAGAACCACAATTGGAAGAAATAACCGGAGTGCCGCAGGCCATGGCTTCGATAGGCGGCAGGCCAAAACCTTCGTAGAGCGAAGGGTAAACAAAAACTTCGGCAGCGCGGTAAAGAGTGGGCAAATCTTTTTCGGGAACGAAACCTAAAGAATGAATCTCTGAGGAAAATGGGGATGAACGGATTGTCTGATGAACCATTTCCGCGCCATGCCAATCGCTTCCGCCAAAAACCAAATGCCAATCGGATTTTGTTTCCGCTTTGAATTGATTAAACGCTTCGATAAGTCGCACGTGATTTTTTGCGGGATGTTCAATCCGGGCGAGATAAAGAAAAAAGGGAGCGGCAATCCCGTGCTGCTGCGAGATTTGTTTTTGGGCGACGTTTTTTGAGCCGGGAAAAAAGCGTTCGTGATCGAGTCCATTGTAAACAACAGAAATTTTTTTATCCTCGATTTTAAAAAAACGCTTTATGTCGTCCGCCGTATTTTGGCTGATGGCAATGATTTCATCCTGGCGGCGGGCGAGTTTTTTGACCACCACGCGACCGTAAAGCATGCGCTTCCAATCGTATTTGCTCGCGATATGAAATGGAGCGAGATCATGAATAGTCGCGACCAAAGCGCAGGGTTTCCTCCCGAGCAAACGACGATAACTCGGAACATGCAGGACATCGAGATGGTGAAGGCGAGCCAAGCGGGGAAGATGAATTTGGTGCCAAAGAATATTTTTGAGCGGAGATCGAAATTTCTCAGAAACTAAAACGATTTTCAATTCCGGCGCAGCGAAGCTGAATAAAGGCAAATCTTCTTCGAGAACAAAGAGAGTAAATTGATGCTGTGCGGCGTAATTTTTGAGCGCCTTGGTGAGGGCGAAAACATATTGGGCAATGCCCGTTTTTCCCCGTTGAATAACGGAGGTGGAAATGCCAACTCTCATTGCTCGGGGCCGAGAAGGAGCGATTCCAATTTGGAGAGGCGCAGGACGCTTCTCACATTGATTCGCGTTCCCACAAAATGAAGTTTAAGTCCGTGTTGGATGGCATTTTTGCGCGCGCGCAGCATCAATTCGGCACCTGTGCTGTCAATGAAATTCAGAGATGACAAATCAATCTGCAGAGGGTCCTTGGTTTTGGCGCGGGAAGCGATATGAGCCTGTGTCATTTCCCAAACCTGGTCGGCATTGGCCGCCGTCACTTCACCCCGCCAAAAAAGCGCGGCCTTGGATGGGAAATAATTTTTTTGAAGGAGAACGGGATTGGTTTCCGCAGCGGTTTTTAAAATTCTGTGCGCTTCAGAAAAATCACGCGCGATGGTGAAAAATTCTCGCAGTCGCATCAGGTTCAAGGAGGAGAGAACTGCCTTGCTCGGGGAAACAAGAATAAGTTGCTGGCCGGTCACGCGCGCTTTTTTTTGCAGGCGAATGAGTAGGCCGATGCCAGTGCTGTCCATGAATTCCACGCGAGACAAATCAAGAAAACATTGGCGGCTGGTGGCCAGCGCCTGTTCGCAAAGTAAAGTATCGCGGCGCACGGTGTCGATATCCAATCGCGCCGGAAGTCGGACCGTTTTCCAAGTGAGCTGTCCCTGTCCAGGAGAGGTCTGGGGCATCGTCCTTTTTATCCCACCCGTCAATTGCATCCGCCACCATTGACGCGCAATGGCTCCACTAAACCACCACAACCCTTTGAGGTAACGGCCCAGCAAACGTCGTGGTTCCTGAGCCGCGCGGAAAACCCATTCGCAACCGGTTCT
>JBDSYB010000347.1:0-24596 GCA_039925885.1 Verrucomicrobiota bacterium | reverse complement strand
AAAACCTCGGATGCTGTCATGGCGCACGAGGCATTCAAATTAATGGAATAAATTATGAACTTGATAAAAATGCTGACGGTCAGCCGGAGTGTGAAACAGCGGGGAACAACTTTGGGCAAATACAAACTTACGCAACCGGGTTTGTTGCCGAAGTTTGCCTCCTCGGTTCGCCCGTCGAATGCGCCTAAACCAAGTGAATTGGCCGCGCGAAGCAATTCCCAGTTTGAGAAGACCCAAAAAATCGCAGTCGGCCAGATTTTAAAACGGTCTGCGCTAGCGGATGCGGGGCGTGAGCCATTAGGGGACCGACTCAGGGACAAATTCAAGGCGGTGGCGCGGATATTTTCCCCGACTCGTTCGAGAAAGAAAAATATTGCCCGCCCCGTGCAGACAGAATGGACCCTCGAAAAAGTAAAAGTAGCGCGAAACGATTTAACGGAAGCCGATTTGGAAGTGGTCAGGCCCAAAAAACGAGAGCTGGTTTGGCCAACTGCAGCGGAAGTTTCAGCCGCGAAAAATTCGGGCAACGAATGGATTAAAAAAACCAAAAGCCTTTTCAAAACAACGTCGCCCTTTACGAAAAACGCTGTTCCAGAAAAATCAGGCAAGGAATTGCCCAGCCCGAAATCGTCAGAACTAGCAGGTCGAATGTAACAGAAAGGATACCAATGCCGCGTGCCAAATTTCGTTCACAAGACGGTGATGGTGGCGGAGGCGCTCGAGGCCCTAAGCCCAAAAGCGAACGGGCGCTACGCCGACGGCACGTTGGGTGGGGCTGGTCACGCGGAAGCCATCCTGGAGGCGAGTTCTCCGACTGGATGGCTATTTGGGTGCGATCAAGATGGCGACGCACTTGAAGCGGCGAACGAGCGGTTGGCGAAGTTTGCGGGTCGCTTTGAAATTCGGCGGGGAAACTTTGTGGAAATGGCGCAGTGGATCGAGGCCGGAAGTTGCGATGGAGTTTTGTTGGATTTGGGAGTGAGTTCGCCGCAATTGGATTGGGCTGGGCGCGGATTCAGTTTTCAGCAGGACGGGCCGCTCGATATGCGGATGGATCAGAGGCAGCGGTTGACGGCGGCAAACCTGGTGAACGAAGCGAGCGCCGAAGAATTAGCAAATATTTTTTTTGAGCTGGGCGGTGAACGGGATTCGCGGCGAATGGCGCGGGCAATTGAGCACGACCGGCAGTTGCGAAAATTTGAGACGACGCGGCAGTTGGCAGAATTAGTTGAGCGCATCGCGCCGCGCGCCGGAAAAAAAGCGCATCCGGCCACGAAAGTTTTTCAGGCGTTGCGCATTGCGGTGAACGACGAGATCGGCTCGTTGAAACTCGGGTTGGACGGAGCGTTGAAAATTTTGAAACCTGGCGGTCGATTGGCGGTGATCACGTTTCACTCGCTGGAGGACCGGGTGGTCAAGGAATTCGGGCGGACGCTCGCGAGAGATTATGTGGTGGTGGGCGAGATGGATGTGCCCGAGTTGCGGCAACCGGCGGAACCCAGGTTGCGATGGGTGAATCGAAAAGCGATCCGGCCCACGGAGAAGGAAATGAAAGAAAACCCGCGCTGCCGCAGCGCGCAATTGCGGGTGATGGAAAAAATTTAGATGGCACGAAACAGAAAAAACCAATCTGCCGCCATCCGGCTTGTGCCGGCGTTGAATGCTTTGATGCTTTGTCTGTTCATAGGCGGCGCGGGCGTCGGTTATGTCTGGTATAAAAATCAACTCTCTCTTTTGGGCCAGCAAATCCGCGAGCGCGAAATACGTTTGGACCAGTTGAAAACGCAAAATAAAGCGAGCCTCTCTCAGCTGGAAAAGCTTTGTTCTTCGCTCGAGTTAAATAAGCAAATCAAAAAGTGGAATCTTGGTTTAGCCGCGCCGCCGGTTTCGCAGGTCGTGCATTTGGTCGAAACGTCCATCGAGGCAACGGAAATTTCTCCGCAGAAAGATCTGTCGGATTTACGTCAGGCGCAGGCGAATTTTTGGGATCGCGGCAACTAATTTTTTACCGCCGCCCGGGCATGTTCGGAGGAGGAACCGAACGGCACGGGCGGTAGGTAAATCTTAAAACTTTTCATGGCGAAGGCTGTTCAACTTTTCCGCATGCGTGCGCTGGCGATCATTCTCTCCGGCGCTCTCGCTCTCCTCGGCTACAGGCTCGTCGATCTCCAAGTTGTTCGGCACGATGAACTTCGCGCGCTCGCCCGGCGCAACACCCAGCGCGTCATCCAGCATGAACCGCTGCGCGGACAAATCCGCGACATTCGTGGAATTCCTCTCGCCATCAGCGTCGAAGCCAAAATTGTTTGCGCCGATCCGCAGCTTGTCGGCAAGCACCGCGAAGAAGTGGCGCGAATTCTTTCGCCTCTTCTCAAAATTGACGAAAACATTTTGGTGCAGCGTTTGCAGCCGAGAATTATCCGCTACCTCACGAACGGAGAGCCGGTCGTCAGCAAATACGTGGTGCTCAAAAACAAAGTTGCGCTCGGGGAATGGGATGAAATTAATGGGGTGCTGGCAAAAAATTCTTTCGGCTTCCAAGGCAAATTAAGCAGGGCGCAAAAAACGGAATTAAAAAATCTTCAACAAAAAGCGGTTTTTGCCGAGGAAGATCAACGCCGGGAATATCCTCATCAATCTTTGGCGGCGCATGTCGTTGGTTATGTCGGCGCGGGAAATGGCGGCGAAATGATTGGCGTCAGTGGCATTGAGCGGACTTTGGAAACGCAGTTAAGTGGAGTGAAGGGGTGGCGGAGGACGGAAATGGATCACCGCCGTCGTGAGTTGGTGGCCTATCGCGAGCAGGACATCGAAGCGCGCGACGGACTAAATGCCGTGCTCACGATTGACGCACAGTTGCAATATATTTTGGAAACAGGCTTGGCCGAAGCGGTGGCCAAACACACGCCCGTCAGTATTTCTGCGATCATGGTGCGGCCGAAAACCGGGGAAATTCTGGCGATGGTCACGCTCCCAAACTTTGATCCGAATCGACCCAGCGCGTTTACGCCCGACGCCCTCCGCAACCGTGCCATTTCTGATGTGGCTGAACCGGGATCCACTTTCAAAATCGTTGTTGTTTCGGGCGCGCTCAACGAAAACATCGTTAGTCTCACTGATCAATTCGATTGCGAACACGGACGCTTCAGCTACGCGGGCCGCATCTTGCACGATCACGACACCAAACACGGAATTCTCTCTGTTGAAAGTATCATTACCCATTCGTCGAATATCGGCGCGGCAAAAATCGGCATTCGCATGGGCGAAGCCAAACTTTATGAATACGTTTCCCATTTTGGGTTCGGCACAAAAACGGGCGTCCCATTGATCGGCGAAGTTTCCGGGATTGTTCATCCTACCAAAAAGTGGAGCAAAGTTTCCATCGCGCAAATACCGATGGGGCATGGCGTCGCGGTTACTCCATTGCAAATGGTGATGGCCATGAGCGCGATTGCCAATGGCGGACATTTAATGCGCCCGATTCTGGTGGACCGATTGGAAGACGAGGAGGGTCACGTCGTGGCAAAATATCAACCGCAAATGGTGCGCGAAGTTGTTTCATCCAGCACAGCGCGCCAAATGGTTTCCGCTCTCAAAACCGTGGTCAGCCCGGAAGGTACTGCCGTCAAGGCGCGGTTGGAAAATTACTCGGTTGCCGGGAAAACGGGCACCGCACAAAAAATTGAGAATGGCCTTTATTCCAGCACAAAATTTTTCTCGTCCTTCATTGGATTTTTTCCGGCGGACGATCCGGAACTGTGCATTTCCATTGTGCTCGATGAACCCAAACAGGGTCACTACGGCGGCGAAACAGCCGCGCCCTATTTCAAAAATATCGCTGAACGCGCTGCGAATTATCTGAACATCAAGCCGGATATTTTTCCGGAAGCTGATCTTAAAGAAACTTTGGCGACGACTCCGCCTACCGTTCGCGCCGCCAAGCTGGCGACCGCCAAATAAAATGGAACCGCGCTCCCTAAAATATTTGGCCGAGGCGTGCGGAGGTGAACTGCGCAATGGATCTCCGCAGCGTCTGGCGACGAACATTTGCACCGACTCGCGCAAAGCCGGTCCGGGAGATTTATTTTTCGCATTGGCGGGGGAACGTTTTGACGCGCACAATTTTTTGCCGGAAGTCGCCCGCACCGGCGTTATTGCCGTGGTCGCGGAGCGCAAAAAAATTCCCGCCAACTTTTTTACCACGGTGATTGCGGTGGATGACACGCGTCAGGCTCTCGGCAAATTGGGGGCGCGTTATCGTCAGGATTTCGACCTGCCGATTGTGGCGGTGGGTGGCTCGAATGGAAAAACGACAACGAAGGAGTTGCTCGCTTCTGTCTTGCGTCAAAAGTTCAAAACGCTTTGGAGCGAAGCGAGCTTCAACAACGACATTGGCGTGCCGGTGACGCTGCTGAAATTAAAGGGTGACCACCAGATCGCGGTACTCGAAGTCGGTACGAATCATCCGGGAGAAATGGCCCCGTTGCTGCGTTTGATTTGCCCGGGAATGGGAGTGATCACCAACGTGGGACGGGAACATCTGGAATTTTTTGGCGACGTGGCAGGAGTGGCGCAGGAGGAGGGCAGCCTGGCAGAATCGCTTCCTGCTGAAGGAGTGCTTTTCGTCAATGGTGATTCCAAATTGATGGAGCCGATTCTCCAGAGGACCAGCGCCAAAGTTGTGCGCATCGGGTTCGGCGAGCAGAATGATTTTTCCGCCAGCGCTGTTCAATTTGATGAAAGTGGAGTCACATTTTCCGCCAAAACTTCCGCAGAAAATTTAAACGGTGAATTTAGAATCAAACTGCTCGGTCGCCATCAGGTTTTGAACGCGCTTCTGGCCATCGCGGTTGCCAGTGAACTTGGGCTGAATCGCCTGGAAATTCAGCGCGGTCTTTCTGAATGTGAACCGGCAAAAATGCGCCTCCAACTTTGGCAGGTAAATGGAATCCGCGTCTTGGACGACAGCTACAACGCCAATGCCGATTCGATGAGCGCGGCGCTTGAAACGTTGCGAGATATGCCGTGCGAAGGGCGGCGGGTGGCGGTGCTTGGAGATATGGCGGAGTTGGGCGCGCAAACCATCCCGGGGCACGCGGAGGTCGGTCGGCGCGCGAGTGAAATGGGGTTGGACCAACTCTTCACCGTGGGAACTTTTTCGGGCGTGACGGCTGAGGCGGCGCGCCAATGTGGTTTGGCGGCGGTCAAGGAGTTTTCGGAAATCGAGCCAGCGGGAGCGGCGGTGAAAAATTATTTAAAACCAGGCGATCTCGTTCTGCTAAAGGCCTCGCGGGCCATGCGAATTGAACGAATCGGCGAAATGTTACGAACTTAATATGCAAAACTTGAAATTAAAAAATAACAAAGCCACTTCTAAAAAGACTTCGCGCCGCCGCGCTCCGATAAACCTGCTCTCTCAAATAAAAGGCGTTCCCGAGTTCCTGATTCGGATCGCTCAAAACAGCGGTCTCAAAATACCAGAGATGCAATTTATCCCGAAGTATCGGAACGACTGAAATGTTTTATTACCTCAGCCAGCAACTGCTCGGTTGGTCAGTGGGAACGCAATGGGAAAATGCGTTTTCGCCGTTGCGGCTGTTTCGTTACATCACTTTTCGCAGCGCTGGAGCGGCGGTGACGGCTTTGCTTTTGAGTGTGTGGCTTGGACCAAAAGTCATCGTGTGGTTGAAAGAATTGAAGTTCGGCCAGGAGTATGCGGATAAAGCCGAGGCAGCAGGAGATTTTAAAGCGCGACTTTTGAGCAAGCACGGCACTCCGACCATGGGAGGCGTGCTCATTGTGCTGGTTCTCGATTTGACCGCTCTGGCTTGGGCGCAATGGAACACCTTAATTTTGCTAACGCTTCTATCAGCGGTCGTGATGGCGGGCCTGGGGTTCTATGACGACTACGCAAAAATCACCCATCAAAACAGCAAAGGTGCAGCGGCCAATGTGAAACTCTGGGTGCAAGGAATTTTAGCGCTGTTCATCGCGGTTTACCTTTGGCGCTTGCCCGAGACGAGCAAACTTATTTCCGAAGTGATGGTTCCATTTTACAATAAGCCCGTTGCGAAGGGCGTCGTGGGCGCGATCACTGGGATCACCATCACGTCGCTGATGATCGTTGGTTTTTCCAATGCCGTGAATTTGACGGACGGCCTGGATGGACTCGCCATTGGTTGCACGGTCATCGTCTCGTTTGTGTTTCTGGTTTTGACTTATGTTTCCGGGAACGCCGTCATCTCCGCTTACCTTCAAGTGCCGCACGTTTCCGGAGCAGGAGAACTAACGGTATTTTGCGCCGCGATGATCGGCGCCGGCTTGGGTTTCCTCTGGTTCAATTGTCATCCCGCGCAAGTTTTCATGGGGGACACCGGTTCGTTGCCGTTGGGCGGAGTCCTGGGAATCATCGCGGTTCTCATTCATCAGCCCCTTGTTCTTCTTATCGCAGGCGGAGTATTCGTTGCCGAAACGGGTTCAGTCATTATGCAACGTAGCTGGTTTAAACACACGAAACGAAAATTCGGCACAGGGCGCAGGATTTTTTTAATGGCCCCATTACATCATCACTTTGAAAAAAAAGGATGGCATGAATCACAGGTCGTCACTCGCTTTTATATTTTGTGTGTCCTGTGCGCAGTCGTCGCATTGAGCACTTTGAAAATCCGTTAAATGATCGCTCTCGAAAATAAAAAAGTTTTGGTTCTGGGCATCAGCCCGAGCGGAATTGCTGCGTCGCGCCTGCTCGCTGATTGCGGCGCGGAAGTGGTTTTGATCGATGGACGAACGACTCCTGAAACTGCGGTCAAGGAAGTAACGTGGAAAAAAATAGTTGTGAAATCGGGCGCAACAACGCTGCCGCAAACCCCATTTGATTTCGCGGTTGTTGCTCCGGAAATTTCTTTGCGCGATCCACTTCTTGCAGAGGCAAAACAAAAACAAATTCCGCTCATTGGCGAATTGGAACTGGGCTACCAACACTCGCTTTGTTTGAACATCGCCGTCACCGGCACGAATGGAAAAACCACCACGGCGCAAATAATCGAACGCGTTCTGACTCATTGCCATCGCAAGACGGTCATTTCTGATTCAACTCGCGCCCCGCTTAGTTCGCTGTCCGCACGGACGAAGGAACTGGATTTCCTCACACTCGAAGTGAGCGCTTTTCAATTGGAACACACCAAGGTTTTTCGCCCGACCATCGCGGTTTTGCTCAACACCGCGCAGGACCACCTCGACCGTTACGCCAGCATGGCCGAATACATTCAAACCAAGGCAAAGATTTTTGCCAACCAGCAGCCCTTCGATTGGGCCATTGTGCAGAGTGAAGCGCTCGCGCAATTGCGCGCTTTGAATCTACCCGTGCCCGCGAAAGTCATCACGTTCAGCGCCAATAATCGGCGCGCGGATATTTTTCTGGATCGCGGGTTGATCGTAAGCCGGTTGGAGGATTGGGCCGGGCCTTTGCTGAACATGGATCATTGCAAAGTTCGCGGGCCTCATTATGCCGAAAGTTTGATGGCAGCGCTGGCGGTGTGCCGTGTTTTACGTTTGCCGCTTGAGCAGACGGCCGCAGCCTTGAAAACCTACGAACTGCCGCCGCACCGTTGCGAAGTAGTTGCTGAGATCTGCGGAATTAAATTTATCAATGATTCCAAATCCACCAATCTAAGCGCGTTGCAACGGGCGCTAATCTCAATTCCCGAAGGACATGGTGGCCAACCGAACATCTGGCTGATTGCGGGCGGACGCGACAAGGGCCTCGATTTTCACGACGTTGGTCCTCTCCTTTCCCAGCGGGTCAAAGGCGCATTTTTGATCGGTGAGGCGCGGGAAAAAATTCGCGCCGCATGGAGTCTTTTTACTCCTTGCACGCTAGTGGATTCATTGTTAAAAGCTGTGCAGTTGGCAGCGGAATCCGCTGTCGCCGGAGATATAATTTTACTTTCACCCGCTTGCTCGAGTTTTGACCAGTTTCGGAATTTTCAACATCGGGGTGAAGTGTATCGAGACGCGGTGCGAGGTCTGGCGCGCCCCACGGAAAGTGGTGGGGAACTTTCAGACCACAACAGGGCGGAACAAGGAAAGAAGCTCGAAGTCAGTCAACAAAGATAAATAGCTAAAATCGTAAATAATTAAATTTGCATCGAGGTTTTTTGAGGGAAAACCCCGGCGCAAAAACAAACAAAAAATACCTCAACTTAATAACAACTCATCAGCGCCAAATAAAAATGAATACTCCAAATCCACTCATCCCACAGGGTTCCATTCCACGGACCAAATCCACCGTCCGCATCGCGTTTTTTACGATTGCGGCTCTGCACGTCCTGTTTATCGGCGGCCTGCTTATGCAAGGCTGTAAAAAATCGGACAACAAACCGATCGCCACCGAGATGACCAACGAACCGCCTCAGTTGCCGCCGATTGTGGATGTGCCCCCCACCAATTCATCAGTTAATAATGTGCAGCCGCCGGTGGAGCCTCCGCCGACCGTGCCGCCCACTGTAGATGTTTCCGTAGCAGGAACCGCCAAAGAATACGTCGTGATGAAAAACGACAGCTTCTCAACTATTTCGAAAAAAACCGGCGTGAGCATCAAAGCAATTGAGGCCGCCAACCCTGGGGTCAGTTCGACCAAACTCAAAGTGGGTCAAAAATTGCAAATTCCCGCCGGTGGCGCGGTCGCTTCGGAGGGGACCACCGGAGCCCCATTAAGCGCCTCGCCAAATGACGGCACGATTTACACCGTCAAAGCCAACGACATGCTCGAAAAAATTGCGCGCGCCCACGGCACGACGGCAAAAGCCATCATGAGTTTGAACAATCTGAAAACCACGACCATCAAAGTGGGACAAAAATTAAAACTGCCTGCGGGCCACACTCCAACTACGGATGCGCCTGCTACCGACGGCGTGAAACTTCCGTAAGAAATTTTCGGACGCCGGTGAACCTCAAACCGGCGTCCGTCTTTTTTTAAAAAAAGCAATTTTTTTGCTGAAAAACCAAATCACCCACGAATGAAGCTCGCGACTTCCACGCTGATTTTTTGTGTCGCCGCTCTTCTCTCCCTTGGGATGGTCACGCTCTACAGTTCCAGCACCGCGCAAGTTGGCGCCGACTTTTTGATGAAGCAATTGGTTTGGTGTGCCCTGGGCCTGGTTGCAGCGACCGTGGCAGCGACTCTCGACTATCGGCATTTCAAAAAGTTTTCTATTCCACTGCTTGTTCTCGCCGTTGCTTTACTTTTGCTTGTTTACGCCCCGCACATTGGAATTAAGGTCAACGGTGGGCGTCGCTGGATTGCTAAGTGGGGAATTCGGTTTCAACCTTCGGAACTCGCCAAGATCGCGTTGATTATTTTCATCGCGCATTACGGCGAACGCTTTCAAAGGCAGATGAATACTTTTTGGCGAGGCCTTGTAATTCCCGGCATCTTTGCCGGGCTTGTTTTGTCTCTAATTTTCATCGAACCAGACCGCGGTTGCACAATTCTGATGGCCGGAGTTTGTGGAACGATGTTGGTAATTGCCGGTGTGCGATTGAAAATTATCATTCCTCCGGTTCTCGTTGGAATCGCTTTGTTAGCCTTTTCTCTCTTCCACGATCAGATGCGGATGAAACGAATTGTCGCCTGGCTCCATCCCGAGGAAACCAAAGAACTCGCCGGTTATCAGGCCTATCAAGCGATGATCGCACTTGGCTCCGGAGGTTGGTCTGGTCTCGGGCTTGGCAACGGGCGACAAAAACTTGGTTTTGTTCCAGAGCATCACACCGATTTTATTTTTTCAATCATCGGAGAAGAACTCGGTTTGATTGCGACCATCGCCATTGTTCTTCTTTTTATTGTGTTCGTTATTTGCGGGATTTTCATTTCTTCGCGAGCGAGGGACACATTCGGTTTGCTTCTGGGTTCTGGAGTTACTTTTTTAATTGGGTTTCAGGCCTTCATCAATATTGGCGTTGTGACGAGCATCTTGCCCAATAAAGGCATGCCGCTTCCTTTCATCAGCTACGGTGGCTCAAATCTATTGGTGATGTTGCTGGCGGTGGGAATTTTGTTGAGCGTGGCGCGGCAGGGTGTCGAAGTAACGCGAAGGAAAAGCAATCCATTCGACGACGAAATTCCCGCCCCGCAGGTCGCATGATAAAAAAAACCGCCACACCTCCTTTCATTGCCATCGCTTGCGGTGGGACGGGCGGCCATCTTTTCCCTGGCCTGGCAGTCGCCGAAGCCTTGGTGCAACGCGATTGTGATGTTGTGTTGTTGATCTCGCCAAAAGACGTTGATCAGCAAGCGGTGAAATCGGCGGTCGGCATGGAAGTTGTCACGCTCCCAGCCGTCGGCCTGACGCGCGGCGGCCTGTTTGGATTTCTAACAGGCTTTTGGAAGTCACGTCGCGCCGCAAAAATGTTTTTTCGCCAAAGAGCGCCGCAAGCGGTCCTGGCCATGGGCGGTTTTACCAGCGCGCCGCCGGTTCTGGCCGGAAAAAAAATCGGCGCAAAAACTTTTTTGCACGAATCAAATACGGTGCCGGGCCGCGCCAATTGCTGGCTCGCGCATTTTGTGAATGAAGCATTCGTTTATTTTCACGAAGCGTCGGGCCGCCTCAATTTGCCGCGCGTCCGCGTTACCGGGATGCCCGTTCGCGCTCAATTTTCCGAGGAGATTGATCCCGCCGCCGCCCGCATGGCGCTGGGCCTCGATCCTACTAAACCGGTTTTGCTCGTGATGGGTGGCAGTCAAGGCGCGAGCGGAATCAACAATTTGATGTCGGCAGCATTGTCGCAAATCGCGCTGCATTCGCCTGATTTGCAATTTTTGCATTTAACCGGCACGAATGATTTCGAGAAAGTTTGCGACGGCTATGCGGCGCAAAATCGAAAAGCAGTCGTGCGCCCATTCCTGACGGAAATGGAACTCGCGCTCGGCGCGGCTACGGTGGCCATCAGTCGCTCGGGTGCATCGTCCCTCGCAGAGATCGCTGCCTGCGGAGTTCCTTCGATTTTAATTCCTTATCCTAGCGCGACCGACAATCACCAATATTATAACGCGCTCGCTTTTGTTGAATCAGGCGCGGCGAAAATATTGGAGCAATCGAGTGCCACGCCGGAGCGGTTGTCTTCCGCGCTTTTCGATTTGTTGGAAAAGGAAAACGAGCGCGTCGCCATGCAGTCGGCGTTGCGCCAATGGCATTCGCCCCAGTCTGCTGATGACATCGCGGATTTGATTTTGGCGTCGATCGGAGAACCGGTTTCCAAATCACTTTTGGAAAACAAGGTCGCTTCGAGCGACACGATTTCCAAACAAGTTGACTGCGCAAAATCCGAGGTGGCCCATGCTTGAAGCCCCCATGCTGTCCAAACAACAATTTTCCGAGGAACTCACCGCGCAACTTTCGCCCTCAACAATTTTGCGCTGCGACGAACCGCTCGCCAAAAAAACCACCTTGCGCGTCGGTGGTCCGGCGGATTTTTACGTCGAACCGGCGTCCGAAGTTGATCTCCAGCGCGTCCTTCATTTTTGCATGGAGAAACAATTGCCGTTTTTCGTTTTGGGGCGCGGTTCCAATTTATTGATCAAAGATTGTGGCGTGCGCGGTTTTGTAATTTCGCTGCATCATGCCAGCTTTTCGGAAATAAAAATCACCGGCGAATCTCTTTCGTGTGGAGCCGGTGCGAAATTAAAAGCTGTGGCGGTGGAAGCGCGCAAAAACAATCTGACGGGATTGGAATTTTTAGAAGGCATTCCCGGAAATGTCGGCGGCGCTTTGCGCATGAATGCGGGAGCCATGGGGAGCGCGACTTTCAACGCTGTCGAAAAAATTCGTTTGATGGATTGGTCAGGAAAAGTTCAGGAAATTTCCCGCAAAGATATTTCTGTCGAATATCGAAGCTGCCCGTTGTTGAAAAATAAAATTGCGCTGGGCGCAGTTTTTCGCGGGCAAACGGCTTCGAGCGAAATCGTGGCGGAACGAATGATGAAATTTTCCTCGAAACGATGGGAGTCGCAACCAAAAGAGCCGAGCGCCGGCTGTATTTTTAAAAATTCCGACACCATTCCAGCGGGGAAGCTGATCCAGGAACTGGATTTAAAAAATACGAGCGTCGGCGGCGCAAGAGTTTCCGATGTTCACGGAAATTTTATTGTGAACGACGGCACGGCTACTGCGCAAAATGTTTTGGATTTAATTGAGTTGATCAAACAGCGCGCTCGAACGGCGCGCGGCATCGAACTGCGCACGGAAGTGGAAATTATTGGCGAATAAAATGTCTGAGAAATTAACCATCGCGGTCATGCTCGGCGGCCCATCGGCGGAACGCGAAGTCTCTTTGCGCAGCGGCGCGGCGGTGGCGAAAGCGTTGCGCTCGCTGGGCCACACCGTGCGCGAAGTCGATCCTGTCATTGAGAACTGGGTGCTGCCGCCCAAAGCAGACGTGGTTTTTCTGGCATTGCACGGCACCTACGGCGAAGACGGCACTGTTCAGGAGCAACTCGAAAAACTGGGCGTGCCCTATACCGGCTGCGGCGCGGAAGCCAGCCGACTGGCTTTTGACAAAGTTTTGACCAAGCAACGCTGTGTGGCGGCGGGTGTTCCAACTGCAGAATTTGAAGTGTTTGATTCTTCGGAAGCCAGTTGGCCGATGGGTTGGAAGCCGCCTGTGGTTCTGAAGCCAGTCCGCCAGGGTTCGAGCGTTGGATTGCAATTTGTGGAACGCGTCGAGAATTGGCATGTCGCTCTCGCCGAAGCGCTTCGTTTCGATGCTGAAGTTCTAATGGAAGAAAAAATTGTGGGGCGCGAAACGACCGTTGGAATTCTCGACGGAAAACCGCTGCCGGTCGTTGAAGTCAAAGTCAAAGAAGGCGAGTTCGATTACAAAAATAAATACACGTCGGGAGCGAGTGAACATTTTTGCCCCGCCAATTTTAATGAGGCTACGACAAAGAAAATTCAGGACGCGGCGCTGGGTGCTTTCCAGGCAATTGGCGGACGCGATTACGCGCGGGTCGACGTGATGGTGCGCGAGAACGGCGAACCGATTGTGCTGGAAGTGAACACGCTTCCCGGGATGACAGAGACGAGCCTCTTGCCGGACGCGGCCAGAGCGGCAGGCTTCAGCTACGAACAACTTTGCCAGCGGATGATTGATCTGGCCATGACGCGAAAAAAATAATGTGGCTTAAACGAAAACCAAAAAACCGGCGATGCTCGCGGCCTCAATTGCTCGACGTGAAATTGCGTTCCAGCCAGACGCGCGCCGCCCGGTTTCGCATGGCGGGGATGGGACTGAGCATGGTCTTCGCGCTCGTTGTAATCCTGTTCGTTTTTTGGCGGGGTGGAGAATGGGTCCTCAATTGTTTGATTTACAAAAACGAGGCGTTTGCCATTCGCCAAATTGAAGTGGAAACCGATGGCGTGATTGCCGCTGAACATTTTCGCCACTGGGCCATGGTCAAGCCCGGCCAGAATTTACTCGCCCTTGATCTGGCGCGGGTCAAACGCGATCTGGAATTAGTTCCTTATGTTCGTTCTGCTGCCATTGAACGCGCCTTGCCCCGGACATTGCGCCTGCGTTTCAGCGAACGCGAACCAATCGCCCAAGTCGTCACGATGCAACTGGGCGCGCTAGGCGCTTATGAGCAAGTGATTTATCATCTGGATGAAACGGGTTTTGTGATGACGCCGTTGCACCCGCGGTTTCGCGCCGCACCCATTGCTGTGCAAATCGAACCGGTGCCGATTATTTCCGGAATTAATCCCAGGGACGTGCGACCGGGTCGTCGGTTGGAGTCGCTGCAAGTGCGGGCCGCTCTCGAATTAATTGTGCAATTTGATCGCTCGCCAATGGCTGGTTTGGCCGAGTTGCAACGGGTGAACGTGGCCACGCCGGAAGTGCTGGAAGTTTTCACCAGCCAGGGCAGCCAGATTACTTTTTCGCTAAATCCGTTTGTGCGGCAGCTCAATCGCTGGCGATTGATTTACGATCAATTTCAAAAACAGGGGAAAGCGATTGCCACGCTTGATCTCTCCATCGCCAACGAGGTTCCGTTACGTCTGGTGGAGGCGATTCCGATTCCGCCCAGCCAAACGAAACCTGTCAAAACCACCCGACCCAGGAAAAAAAATGTTTGATTCATCCAATATTATTGTCGGTTTGGAAATCGGCACATCAAAAGTTTGCGCGGTCGTCGGCGAGTTGAACGCCACGGGAGCGCTCAACATCATTGGACTCGGCCAATCCCGATCGCGCGGAGTGCGCAAGGGGGAAATCTCGAACGCCGGTGACGCCGAAGAAGACGTGCGCCACGCCATCGCGGAGGCCGAAGACATGTCCAACGCGGAAATTCGCAGTGTCTATCTGGGAGTGACGGGCAATCACATTCGGGGTTTTAACAATCGCGGTGTTCATCCAGTGGTATCAGCGGATCGCGAAATCACCAGCGACGATGTGCAGGATGTAATCAAGAACGCGAAGGCCATTAATTTGCCGACGGAAAACAGCGTCGTTCACGCAATTCGGCAGCATTTTCACGTCGATGGACAGGACGGAATTTTAAATCCAGTCGGGATGTGCGGCGCTCGTGTCGAGGTGGATGTTCATGTGATTCATGGAAACACCAATCGCCTGCAAAATCCCATGCGCGTGGTCAGCGGCCTGCAATTGGAAATCGAGAATGTGGTTTTTAACGGCATGGCGGCCTCGCTCGCGCTGCTTTCCAATGAGCAAAAAGAATTGGGCGCGTTGGTCATCGATCTGGGCGGCGGCTCCACAGAATACGTGGTTTATTGTGATGGAATTATTAAACATACCGGAGTCCTTGCGCTGGGCGGCGACCATGTTTCGCACGATCTGGCCATTGGATTGAAAGTGGCGCTGGGCCACGCGGAAAAATTAAAAATCGAGCATGGTGCCGCGCTGATTGACGAAGGCCTTCACGGCAAAACCATCACCGTCACGAGCGAGATGGGCCAGTCGAGCAAAACAATTAACCTGGAGCATTTGCGCCAAATCATGGCGTTGCGGCTTGAAGAAATTTTTCAAATCATTGAGCAGGATTTGGCGCGGGCTGGTTTGCTGGATTACCTACGCGCCGGAGTTTTCATTTGCGGCGGCGGCGCGCGCATTCCTCAAATCCAAAATCTTGCGGAAAAAATCTTCCAGTTGCCCGTGTCGCTCGGGAAAGCCAGCTCGGTCAACGGCTTGACCTCCGCGCTTGATCAACCCGAGTTCGCTGCCGGAATTGGTTTGGTCAAGTTTGGTTCCCTGCAACAAAAACGGCGCAATGGCGGGAGCTTTTTATCGGGCAGCATCAAAACTATTTCTGAAATGTTTCGCAAATAAAGCCTATGAAAAATTCCTCTGAAATTTTTTCCTCCAAAAAAACCATCAAGGTTTTCGGCATCGGGGGCGCAGGTTGCAACATGCTTTCCCGCATCGCTGCAAGCGGTGCGCCCGAAATTGGCACGGTTGCCCTCAACACTGACGCCGCCTCACTCGATCAAACTATTGCCGCCGAAAAACTTTGCCTTGGTCTCGGCCTCACGCACGGCATGGGCGCTGGCGGCGACCCGGAACTCGGGCGCAGTGCCGTCGAAAGCGACGTGGAGCGATTGAAAGAAATGTGCGTTGGAATCGATATCGTTTTTATTCTCGCTGGATTAGGCGGCGGCACGGGAACCGCCGCGAGCCAGGTTCTCGCAAAGGCGGCCAAAGATTCCGGCGCGCTTGTGCTGGGAATTGTTACGATGCCGTTTGAATTTGAGGGTGGGCGTCGCCATCGGCAGGCTCAATTTGGTTTGCAACAACTTCGGGTCAGCACCGACGCCGTCATTGCTCTTCCCAATGAAAAAGTTTTTCGTCTCGTGGACGATAAAACCACTGTGATGGATGCGTTCAAAGTGGTGAATGAATTTCTTGTGCAAAGCGTGTTTGGCATCGCGCGGCTTCTGACCCAGACGGGATTGATCAACGTTGATTTTTCCGATCTTCGCGCCGTGACCAGCCAGCTTGATGTGGAAAGCACTTTTGCCGCTGCGGAGGGTACCGGAGAAAATCGCGCACAAGAGGTCATCGAAAAACTCTTCGCCCACCCGATGCTTGATAACGGGGAAGTTCTGGCAAACTCTGAATCGCTGCTCGTCAGTCTTGTGGGTGGTACCGATCTGACAATGGCCGAAGTGAACCGGGTGATGAAGGAAATCAAGGGACGCTGCGAAAATGCGCGCATTACTTTTGGCGCAACCATCGATGAGGTTTTTGCAGAACGGCTCCATATTTCTCTGGTTGTTTCCGGCAAAGCGCAGACATCTGCAAAAGTTTTCGTGACAGCAAAGGCTCGGGGCACGTCGCCCAACCCGTTTGGCGAACCAGACACTCAATTCATGGATTCGTCCGAAACATCGCGTCCCGCCTCGCGCATCTTCGCGCCCGTTCCCGAAATGACTGACGAAAAAAAGGAATCATTGTTCAGCAAACAAGCCGGTTCACGCCCTCGCAAAGTTGGATCGCGCCTGCGCCAAAAAGAACTGCAATTGGAAATTATTTCCAAAGGACGTTTCGAAAAAAGCGAACCGACCATTCATCAAGGCGAGGATCTGGATCTGCCCACTTATCTCCGACGCGGAATCGCTTTGAATTAGTTTCCGTCAGGTTGGTTCACCGGGTTAGGCGCAAAAAGGCACGCCGCGTTTGCGCACCATTTCACATTCAAATGCCGCTGTTATTTTTCGCGATTGAATTTATGCAAATGGCCGGAGGCGCTCCATTCTGTCACAATTAAATTACCTTTTTTATCCATCGAAGCGCCATGCGGCGAATTGCAGATGCCGTCTTTAAATTGATCTTTGGGCAACGCAAAATTTGCGCGTTGTTTGGCATCTGGATTGTCGCCCACTTGCGAGACGATTTTGCCTTCTTTATCCAAAACCGTCACGCGACCCTGCAATTCGGGCACTACCGCATAGTCACCGTGAATGTGGACCGCCGCCGGCATCCGCAAATCTTTTTGGATGACGCGGACAAAATTGCCGTCGAGATCCCAATGTTCAACGCGATTGCTGTTCCGGTTGCAAACGAAGAGAAGCGGTTTGGGTCCGCGCGTGTCGAGCGCGATGCCGTGACAGGTCTTGAATTTTCCTTCTTCATCGCCGGGTCCGCCAAAAGCTTTCACAAATTTCCGATTTTTATCGAACTTCAAAACAAAGTTTGAGCCGTAGCCATCGGCGACAAAAATAGAACCGTCTGGCGCGACCGTCACTGCGCACGGCTTAAATTCATCCGCATTCTTGTAAATGCCCGCTTCCTCCGGGAAATGAAGCGTCCATTCAATCGTCCCATCGAGCTTGAGCTTTAATACTTCATGATCGGAGGGGCGCGCGCCGTAAATATATTCGCCGTCTTTTTCCTTGCGCAATTCCAGACCGTGAATCCGGGTCGGGCCAAAGGCGCGCACAAATTTCCCTTCCGGCGAAAAAACGACGATGCCTCGCTCGGTGTCCGTGGTGACGTAAATATTTCCCGCCTTATCAATCACCGCGCCGCCATGACAGGGGCCAAGTTGTTTGCCATCGGGCATTTCGTCAAAAAAGTTTGTGGCGACAGAATATTTCAATTCTCCTGCAAAAATTGTCGTGCAGGTGAAAGCCATTATGCCGAGGAAAGTTTGTGTGATGCGATTCATAGCAGCACATGTAAGAGGGCCGGTTTGAATTTGCAACCACAGATTGAGTGGTATTTGCAAAATTTTATTTTAGAATCGCGAGCGATGCTTGAACCATTGAATAATGCACAGGTCCGCAAATTTAAAGCGGCCGCGCAACATCTGGAGCCTATTTTGAAAATCGGCAAGGCGGGTTTGAGCGATGGCTTTGTTCAGTCAGTGAGCGACGCGCTCGCTCAACACAAATTGGTAAAAATTAAGTTCGCCGATTTCAAAGAGCAAAAAAAAGAACTCGCGCCTCAACTGGCGGAAAGAACTTTCAGTCATTTGATCATGCGTGTGGGCAACGTAATGGTGCTGCACCGCCCGCGGCCTTTGTCCGAATAACTCTTCGATGGTTCACCGGACTTGCGCGACGCCGCGCAAAAGTAGTTTTCCCTTTGCCTCTCATTTTTCATGTTCAATACTTTCGGTGTGACGCTGATTGCAGCATGTGGAGTTCTTTTTGTATTTTCGGTCGCAAGTTTTTTCTTTGCGCTCGCTGAGGCCGCGCTGTTTTCGCTAGGTAAATGGCAGACCCACCAGCTTGCGGAAAGTTCCCCCCGGTCCGGTGCGATGCTGGCAAAGCTCCTCGCCCAGCCCCAGGATTTGCTCGCTACCATTGCTTTGGGAAACACGTTCGCCAACGCCGGAATCGTCGGCACGTTGCTTTGGCTGGATTTATTCCAGGGCTGGCCATTGCTGCCGACTTTGATCGCGTTGTTTGTTTTCATTTTGCTCTGCGTGGAGATTGCCCCAAAAGCCTTCGCGGTGCGCGCGCCCGAATTGTGGTCTCAGCGCATTGCTGGCCCCATGACGTGGCTGCATCGCTTATTGACGCCGATTCGATCGGTTGCCCAAAAATTAAATGACCTCCTTTTGCGAGGCGTTCCCAGATCCATCAAGCCGCAAACTTCCATGTCCGATGAGGAATACCAGGAGTTGCTCGAACTGGCTTTCCAACAGGGCACGCTCGCGAAATCCGAGAAGGAAATTATTCTTGAAATTATTAGTCTGGATCGACGCACGGCCAAGGATGTGATGCAACCTCGCTCGCAGATGGCCTCCATCCCTGACGATTTGTCGGTCGAGGAAATGCTGACCGCCGCTCGGCTTCACGCTCACAGCCGCCTGCCGATGTATGACGAAACGCCCGACACCATCGTCGGTATTTTGAACACGCGCGCATTGCTCCTTGATCCCGACATCGATCTTGCTGACGCCATCGAATTTCCCTCGTTCGTCCCCGAGAGCATGAATCTTTTGCAATTGCTGAAAAGTTTACAGCGTCAGCAACGAGGCATCGCCATGGTGCTTGATGAATTCGGCGGAACGGCGGGACTGGTGACAATGGAAGATATTCTTGCGGAAATGATCGGCGGAGTTCGCAACGAAAGTGAAGCGCACGGTTTTGTCATGGAAAAACTCGACGCGGGACGCTGGCGAGTCAACGGCACAATGCGCATCGAAGATTTTCAACGCGAATTTCCTCAAATTGGAGAAGTGGAATCCGTCGAAACACTCGGCGGCTTGCTGGTCGATCAAATGGGTGTCGTTCCCGCCGTGGGCGAATCGGCCACTTTTCGCGGTCTGCGGTTCACCGCTCAAAATGTGGATGAGCGCCGCGTCAAAGAAATTCTGGTCGAAGCCATTCACCGGAGGTCAACGAAATGAACCTCAACCAAACTGCGCTCTTTTTTTTCGTGCTCGCGTTGTGTATGGCACTTTCTTTTTTGTTTTCAGGAATGGAAGCGGGCGTCTTTGCCTTGAACCGCCTGCGCATCCGCCAACTGATGCGCTCCGGGAATCGACGCGCGCAGGTCCTGCACGGCTATCTGGAAAATTCTGAAAATTTTCTTTGGACTATTTTCGTGGGAAACACCCTCGTCAATTTCACCCTCTTCACGTTGATCGTCTTGAGTTTGAATCAATGGCTGGCGAGGCGGCGAACCCTTGAACTCCTTTGTTTTTTGGGAGCTGTTTTCCTGTTTTTTATTCTGTGCGAACTGCTGCCCAAGACGCTCTTTCGCCGTTTCCCAAATCGGTTGTGTCTTTTTCTCGCCCGGCCGTTCGGATTGCTTCACGTCGTTTTGCGCCCTCTTGTTGCCCTCGCTTCGTGGTTTTCCCGCAAGCTGCTGCCGTGGACGGGTGGGAAAGTTTTCACGGGCCGACTCTCCGGCGATCGCGAGGAACTCCGTTTTGTCATGCAGGAATCTCCGCACAGTCTCACTGCCGAGGAAAAAAAGATGATCAATCGGGTCCTTGATCTGCAAAATATAACTGTCGCGCAAGTCGCGATCGTCCTCCCAAAAATTGTGACCGTGACCACGGAAACACCGATGGAAGAAGTCTTGAAAATATCTCGCGAAAAAAATGTGACGCGATTGCCGGTCGTGGAAAAAAGGGGATCGAGCCAACGAATCGTCGGCGTGCTCAGCCTTAAAAAATTGCTGTATCGCAGCGACTTGGATTTGCAGAAAAAGGCCGGGGATTACGTCAACCCCGCGCTTTATTTGCGGGGCGATTTGCGTCTCGAAGAAGCCTTGCGGCGAATGCAGCGGAGTGGCCGCCGCCTGGCCATTGTCCTCGGCCGGGATCAAAAAGAAATCGGCCTGATCAGCTTGCAGGATATTTTGAAAGTAATTTTTGGAGAGGTCAGCCTTTGATGCATTTTGATCTTTCCATTTTATTAAAATTTCTCGCCGTCATTTTTCTGGTGTTGCTCAACGGCTTTTTTGTGGCGGCAGAATTTGCCCTCGTAAAAATTCGCGATACCCAACTCGACGCGTTGGTCAATCGTGGAAATCGTCGCGCTAAACTGGTGCGGCACATCATCGCCCACCTCAACGCTTATCTCAGCGCCACTCAACTCGGAATCACCATGGCCAGTCTCGGTTTGGGCTGGGTCGGCGAGCCTGTTTTTTCCGCCGTGCTAAAACCACTTCTCTCGCTGCTGCACATTCACGAGCAGGCCCAGCATTACATTTCTTTTGTCGTTGGATTTTCCGCGATAACTTTTCTTCACATCGTCGCTGGCGAACTCGCCCCAAAATGGTTTGCCATTCAAAAACCGTTGCCCGTTTCACTCTGGGCCGCGCTGCCGCTCAAATGGTTTTATCTCGCTTCCTATCCGTTCAATCGAACGCTCAACGTCACGGCGCAATGGCTCTTGCGTCGCTTCGGCGTCGAGCCGGTCAGCGAATCCGAAATCGTCCACTCCGAGGAGGAATTGCGTTTGATGGTTTTGACCTCGCAGAAGCAAACCGGCGCGAGCCAGATCGGGCGATTGATTGTTTTAAATGCCTTGGATCTCAGCCGCCGGGTCACTCGTGATGTCATGCGTCCGCGCCAGGAAATGATTTCATTCGACACCGACGCATCCATCGCCGAGTGCATTGACCTTGCCGAAAAAACGCGCTACTCACGTTTTCCGCTCTGTGAAAAAGGCAATCCCGATAAAACTCTCGGCGTGGTTCACATCAAGGATTTGTATGCGATGCGCTTGAAAACAAAAACCGCTGCGGAACTTTTGCCGGTGGCGCGCAAGCTGATTTACGTTCCGGAAACTTCCCGGCTGGAGAAACTGTTGCAGCTTTTTCTCGACCGCAAATCGCACCTCGCCATCGTGGTTGACGAATACGGAGGCACCGTCGGAATGGTCACGCTGGAAAATATTCTTGAAGAACTCGTTGGCCAGATTCAGGACGAGTTCGATCAGGAACAACCGCTCCTGAAAAAACAGGACGAGAGCACGTGGGAAATTTCCGGCGCTCTCCCGCTGCACGATTTGGCGGACCTGGTGGGCGAACCGCTTCAGGAAGATGGCGTCACCACGACCAGCGGTTGGGTCACCCACAAATTGGGCGGCTTTCCTCGGGAAGGCGACACGGTGGCTGTGGGAAATTTTGATCTGCGCGTGGAGGAAACCGACGGCCTGCGCGTTGCCCAATTGAAACTTTCCAGGCGCGACGACCCCTTGGCTTTGAGCGAATCACCAGAGAAAAATTAAAAGGATCAGGAGGAGCGGTTGAAAATCGGCGGGCGAATCTTCCGGTCGTTTGTGGAGAAACCATGGAAGCGTCAGGAGATAAGCGAAAAACGATAAAACCAATTTTGCAAAAAGTCGTTCCAAACTTCTGTTAGCCAAACAATCTAAACCTGCGATCAACAAACACGTCAGCGCTATCAACCCGAACCCGTAACCCGATAAACCTCGCCACGGACGCAACAAAAATTGCGCCGCGCCCCGCGCAGTTACCAACGCGAAAAGCCAGAGCAGGGGTGCGCTCCATTTTTGCAAAGAATGAAAATTTTTATTCCAGATCGGCGGCTCGCAGGAAATTTGTGCCGCACTGCTGATGAACAGGCACCCACTGGAAAAAAGCGTCATCACCACCGCCAACCCCAAAATATTTTGCAAAGGCAGTTGGCGGCTTAGGACAAGTAAAGCAACGCTTGTCGCCACGAGGAGGGCGACGGCATCTGCTGAACCGCCGAATGCTCCGGAGTGTCGGGCAAAACGCAGAGCGACCAATGAAAGCGCCAGCACCACCGCAGGTAAAAACACCATCACGCGAAATTTAGTGCCCGGAATTTCTGGAGCAGCTTTTATGACGTCGGAGGTTTGCGGTTTTGGTGTTGGCGCGGCGTTCACTGCGCGGCAAATTACTCAAGGAGAACCGGAGCAAAAAGCCCAATTGCGCCTGATGGTTATTTGACGCGGGAGAAAATAGAATCCAGCAAATCGTTGTGAAACAAAAATTCCATCATTGCCGTCGAGAGGCATTCACCTTGATCGAATTGCTGGTTGTGCTGGCGATTATTGGAATTTTGGCAGCCTTACTTTTGCCCGCGTTGGTTGGCAGCAAGGAAAAAGCGAAACGCACGGCGTGTCGCAGTAATTTGCGTCAGATGGTTTTGGCGGTGCATCTTTACGGCGGCGATAACAAGGAAAAGGTTCCACCTGGCGCGGCGGATCTCGGCGATTATCCACCCATGCTTTCGACCAATAGTTATCAACTCATTCTGGCGAGCGCGGGAAACAAAAACATCATCGGCTGTCCCGGTTTACCAGCGCCATTTAGCGTCGGGGGATATTCCATGCCGCCTTATGGATACGTTCTCGGTTTCAATTATCTTGGTGGCCACGACTCGCCGATTTGGACCAATGTTACGCCGCAAAAAAGTTGGACCTCTCCAACCAAGACGAGCCAAGCCGGGTCGCTGGCTTTATTTACCGATCTCAATGTCTGGTCGCCCGATAGTCAAAGCATGGCGCCGCACGGAAAACACGGCGTGGTGCTGGGTGAAGGATTTGATCCCACGAATCCGCAAGCAGGCGGAAAAACTTCCCAGGAACTGGGTGCCGTCGGCGGCAATGTGGGATTTCTTGATGGTTCGGTGACGTGGAAACGGATCGAGAAAATGAAGGAGTTTCAACTCTCAACCAATGAAGGAGAACTTTACGGAGTGTGGTGAATTATCCTTGTATTTCGAATTCCGTTTTCAAAAATTATATCGACGGCGATCTTCATAAATCGGAAAATCACCCTGTCTTTCCGGGTGATTTAGATCGCGACCTGCCGGATACCGCTGGCCATCGACGCGCTCTTTACCCTGGTAATTACCTTCTCGAGTTAAGTTTGCTGCGATCCCGTTGAGAATTTGGCTCTCCCAATTCTTAAACCAAAGCAAAGGAAGGCCCGCCTGGCGGCTGACTACTTCCACCTGTGTTTGGTCCGCCCCGATGCGGCTGATCCAGACGCCGACATTTTCTCCCATCGTTTCCAAGCGCATGCCGCGTGAAGCTCCGATGTAGCCGCGTCCTTTGTCGGCGTCGCGAACATTCAAATCCCCCGCTTGAGCAGCGTCCACGGCCGCGCGCCAAACCGCTTCATAAGGCGCATCAAAAACTTCTTTTCTACCATGACCTTCCATGGACGCGACGCGAGATTGGGTCACGCAACCCGCCGTCAAAATTAAAGTCAATGCTGCAAATAAGATTGGAATATTTTTCATAAAGTCATCCTGGATCTAAAATCGTTGGCGGCAAAAAAAACTCAATGCGGCAAATGCCGCAATTACGGTCAAGGGTTTGCTTTAGGGAAATTATTTTCGGCAGTGCAATTTTCAAAAATCGCCTCAAAGAAAATTACCATTGGCGAAATTGAAAACTGAGTGAAAATTCCTCGCATGAAATTTTTCCGGGGAGTCTTGTGGGCTGTTTGTTTTTTGAACGGCATGGCGCATGCGGATGATTTTATTCTTAGCTATTGGTGCGGCCCACCTGCCGGGGAAAATCTTGACCAGCGCTACGCAGAAATTGCCGAGTGCAATTTTAACTATGCAATGATGGCCTGCGGTGGAGGACCAAAAAACCGGGAGATTCTTGATGCCTGCCAAAAACACGGATTGAAATATATTTTGTACGATGCGCGGATTATGGCGTTCGCGCCGGAAAATCCCGCCTTCAAAACCAATCTCGACGCGGTGATTTTCGATTACGCGAAACACCCGGCGTTGGGCGGATACTACATTGCGGACGAACCCGGCATGGGCGCTTTTCCCCAGCTCGGCGGCATCAACCAATATCTGCTCGTGAAGGACCCAAAACGGCTGCCCTTTATCAATCTCTTGCCCAATCACGCTCCTGAGTGGGCGTTGACCGTTCCTTATGAAAAACATGTCGAAAAATATTTGGAAACCGTGAAGCCCCGCCTCGTATGTTTTGATCATTACGGGTTAATGATCGATGACACCGTTCGCCCGATTTTTTTTGAAAATCTGGAAATTATTCGCCGTCAAAGTTTGAAGCACGATGCGCCGTTCGGTTTCATTTTCCAAATCACGCCTCACGGCCCCTATCGCGATCCCTCCGAGTCGGATTTGCGCTGGCAAA
>JBDSYB010000346.1:0-5782 GCA_039925885.1 Verrucomicrobiota bacterium | reverse complement strand
AGCCCAGCGATTCGTTCGTCTTGCCCTGCCACCCGTTTTGCGTCAGGGCAAAGGTGACTTGCCCCTGCGCCAGGCGAGTGTAATCCGACAACTTGATTCCCAATTCTTTCTCCAGCGGCTCAATGATATCTCCCGTAAATTTGCTGATGAACTTGTCGCGAAAAGGTTTCATGCCCGCGTCATTCCACGCCTGGCCTTGCGAGGAAGTTTTAAATGCGTCGCGCAGTTTTGCCAGGTCAGGGGTCGTCACCAAAACCAGGGTGTCGTTGGGCAATAATTTTTCCGGCGATGGTATTTCCGCTCGGCAGAGCACAGAAAAAGCACAAAAAAGGGCGGAGAAGAAAAAACGCAATTTCATGGTCAAAGGTTAGCGGGCGATTTTCTGGAAGCGATTATTTTTCGATGGCGAGACGGGCGCGGCTGGGTGGTTCGAGATAATGAAATGGATTGCTCGGGTTGTCATTGTCGTAGGCGTAAGCATCGCGATGGTTCAGAAAAAATTTCACATTCTCCATAGGGATGGCGAAACCGAGACCTTCGCCAAACGTAATTTTCATGTTGGTCACACCGATGACTTCCCCGCGCATATTGAAGAGCGGCCCACCGCTGTTGCCGGGATTGATTTGGGCGGTGGTTTGCAAATAGAGATCGCCCTGCATCTGTCGCGTCTTGGTGCTGACAATTCCTTCCGTCACGGTGCGTTCCAAACCAAGCGGACTGCCGATCGCAAAAACGCGTTCACCCACGGCCAGAATCTCGGAATCGCCCAGGGAAACGCGCGCAAATTTCGGCGCATTTTTGTCTTCAATTTTCAACAGGGCCAGGTCCTGAAATTTATTGACAGCAATGATTCGCACCTGCTTGTAACTGCTCCGATCCAGCTCGCCATTTTTTTGCTGATAAACTTCCACGGAAATTTGCGTCTCACCCTCAATCACGTGGAAATTCGTGATTAAAAAACCTTCCTCGTTAATGATGAAGCCTGAGCCAAGGCCGCCGGGTGTGCGCACTTGCACAACCGCTTCTCCAAGCTGGGCGACGAGTTCACGAACACTGCGTTCCGGTAGCGGTTTCAGCGAGCTGTTGAAAAATCCCGGTTTGGCGGGCGAGGTCACGGAAATCTCTCCCGGAGCCGCCACGGCGTTTGCCCCGGATAGACCAGCGGCCTCTGGTTTCACAGCGTCGCCCGCCAATATCTTGACGATCTGATTGCGCGGAATGACCAGCGTGGTGTAGCCGATATCCACCACGATTTGATCGCGTTTTTCGGCGAGAATTTTTCCAGTGACCGAAGCTTTGTCCTTCAATTGCACAGTCGCCGCTCCTAAAAATTGCTGGCTAGAAACCAGAAGCGCGAGGGTTGAAATCAAAATTCGCATTGGTGGATGATACTGTTGTGAAATCAATTGACAAGCGAGGCGAACATTCATTTTTCAAAATGTTCTTTCAATTTGTGCCAATCTGCGGGGGTGTTGATATTGAGCAATTCTAATCTGAATTTGCGCGTGGGATGAAACTGTTGCGCGCGAGTTTCTTTGGCGAGGATTTGCAGGGAGTAATTTTTATCCAGCAAAAGCTGTTCTACGACCGGGAGCATTTCACGCCGCAGCAAGAACGGAAATCCGGCGGTGTCGTCGCTCCACGTGAAAATTGCTTTTTTCCGTGAGGCGGAATGTTCCAGCAAATTTCTTAAAAGCGATTCGCTCACTTGCGGCATGTCGCAGGCGAGAAACAGAACCGCATCAGTGGAGGTTGTCTTCAAGGCGGTGTAGATTCCGCCCAACGGACCGCAACGCGAAACGAGGTCGCGTCGGATGATTCGCACCGGAATATTCAACGTCCTTGCCGTTCTGCGAATGTGTAACAGCAGGGATTTCCCGCCCAACTGCAATTTTGATTTGTCGCGGCCCATTCGCGAACTGAGTCCGCCCGCCAAAATGCAAATTTCCAAACGCGGCGCTCGTTCTCGTGTTGCAGCTGTTTGCGATGGTTGGGTTGGAAATCTATCGCGCTGTTTCGAGGCCATGAACTGGAGGACGTCTGCCTAGTTGAAATGACTGCTGATGAACTCCACCAGCTTTTCATCGCTCATTTGGTTGGAGGTGCATTCGGAAACGACCGTCTTTTTGAACTCGGGGGTTTCCGCAAGGTAATGTTTGAATTGCTCCTGGATTGTGCCGGTGCCGGTAAGGTGAACCTCCTCCGCGTTCACCAGATGGCGGCCGATCTCTTTGAAATATTTTCGAGCCAAAGTTATTTCGAGATTGTTCGAGGCATTCTCGTTCGAATTGGCTCCGGCACCTGGATTCTTGGCATGACCGAGGACGTTGAACTCAGTGGCGGGGGGGTTGCAGCCTACGATGGTCGCGTGGTGCGCATCCATCCAAACTCCGAACCGTTTTTTGGGTTTTTCTGACATAAGACTTACATGACACCCGCATTCCCTAAATAGCAAATTGTCATTTCCTGGGGGCTTAAATAACCTGCGACCAAGTCAAAAATAGAAGTTGCTACGCTATCTTTCCTTGGTAAGTTCCACACCCTTTTCAAAGCGCGGTTTGCCACGTTGAGGAAAGGAAAACGGCCTTCAAATCTGTCTTCGTGTGAAGTCGGGCGGCCACAATAACACTCAACTCAATCCCGTTTTCCGCGGGATGGCTCAGGAAAATTTCCCGGGTCTTTAACAAAAGGAAATATGATCAGTATTGGCGTAAAAGAATTATTGGATGCGGGCGTTCATTTCGGACACCAGACGAAGCGTTGGAACCCGAAGATGAAGCCTTTCATTTTCGATGCCCGCAATGGCATTCACATCATCGACCTCAGCAAGACTCTGACGCAGCTTGAAAAGGCTTGCGAATTTTTGACCCAGACCGTCACCAAAGGCGGAAATATTTTGTTCGTCGGAACAAAGAAACAGGCCCAGGAAGCGATCAAGGAATCAGCAAAATCCTGTGGACAACTTTACATCACGGAACGCTGGCTCGGCGGCACGTTGACGAATTATCAAACGGTAAAAAAATCCATCGCTCGCATGAAACAGATCGAGAAGATGGAATCCGACGGCAGCATCAATCAATACGGAAAACAGGAACAGGCCGTTTACCGCCGCGAAGCCACGCGCCTTTTCAAAAATCTCGATGGCATCCGCGTGATGGATAAATATCCTTCAGCAATGTTCGTGGTGGACATCAAACGCGAACACAACGCAATTGCGGAAGCGCGCCGCTTAAAAATTCCCATCGTCGCAATTGTGGATACGAATTGTAATCCTGATTTAATCGATTATCCGATTCCTGCGAATGACGACGCGATTCGTTCGGTGCGCGTGATTCTGGCAACGGTTGTTCAAACTATCGTTCAGGCAAAAGCAGAATTTGATTCCAAATATGCCCGGCGCAAATCGGACGAGGCGGCTGCGAAAGAGGCAAAAGAGGCGGCAGCGGCGGCTCCTGCAGCAGCAGTTCCAGCAACGGCACCGACGGAGGTTCCGGCCGAAACAGCGGTTCCGGCCTAGGTTTTTCTTCGGAACGCGAGAGGGAATTATTTCACTCGCGTTCCTTTCTCATTCTCAAATTCGATTCTCAATTACTAAATATTTATGGCTGAAATCACTGCTGCATTAGTCGGCAAACTGCGCGAAATGACGGGAGCAGGTTTGCTCTCTTGCAAAAAAGCGCTCACCGAAGCGAATGGCGACCTGGAAAGCGCCGTCGATCTTTTACGAAAAAGCGGGACCGCCTCTGCCGCAAAAAAATCGACGCGCGATGCCAATGAAGGCGTCATTGTGCAACACATTCAACCCGGCGCAAAAGTCGGCGTTCTGGTCGAAATCAATTGCGAAACGGACTTTGTCGCCCGCAACGAAGGGTTCCGCGCTTTCTGCGATGAAGTGGCCAAAAGACTGGCCGCTGATCCGAACGTTGATCTGGAAGCGGATCGCACCGCACAGGTCGCCAAGATTGGTGAGAACATAAAAATTTCCCGCTTCCATCGTCTGGAAGTCAGTGGAAACGGTCTGGTCGCCGCCTACATTCACACCGGCTCGAAAGTCGGCGTGCTCGTGGAAGTGGGTGCGGGCAAAGAACCAACGGTGACGAGTGAAGATTTCAAACAACTGGTGCGCGACATAACTTTGCAAATTGCGGCGGGGCATCCGTCCGCCGTGTCACGCGAGCAAATGGATCCGGCCGTGATTGCGAAGGAAAAAGAAATTGCCACTGAACAGGTCAAAGATAAACCGCCGCAAGCCATCGGAAAAATTGTGGAAGGCAAATTGGAAAAATTTTATCAAACCAATTGTTTGCTCGATCAGGGCTTCGTGAAAAAGAATTCCGAAATTTCAATGAAGGAACATATCGGTTCCGTGGCAAAACAGCTCGGCGATGAAATCACCGTCCGGCGCTTCGTGCGTTTCCAGGTCGGCGAAGCGCCAGCGGTGTAAAAGTATTTTCATTTAGAGCCGGACTGTGAAGTCCGGCTTTTTTGTTTTTGATGACGTCATCCCGGTCAACGTTGATCGCTCTCCGTACGGTAAAAAAAATGAATCTGCCCAACATTGAGCGAGCCGTCGTGCCGTACAGGAAAATCACGCACTACCTGCTTTCAGCTACACATCGCGACGGGCAGCATAAAGCCGCATTCTTTCAGGGTTTTGGATTCAAATTGGAATCCTGGGAAATACTCGCCTCTGCTTTGCTGACCCATTCGCGCAATCATGAAGTTGTCGAAATCGTGCCGACGCCCTTCGGACGGAATTTTGTGATTGAAGGCGCGCTGCATTCGCCAGATGGTCGCGCGCCACATGTTCGTGCCGTTTGGTTTATTGCCAACGGTGAAGAAATCGCTACATTGGCGACCGCATACCCATTGGATGCATGATGCGATGATCAAAGAACTCGACAGCGTGGTTTTGACGACCGACTTGCCGGAGCATGGCTTGGCCAAGGACGACATCGGCACGGTCGTGCTAATTCATGAAGGCGGCAAAGGCTGCACGGTGGAATTCATGACACTCGCCGGACGCACGATTGCCGTCGTCACGCTGCTGGCCAATCAGATTCGGCAGATTGCCAAAGACGAAATTGCCCACGCCCGGCATGTCGCGGTTGCGGCCTGATAGCCATTTGGCCATGACGATCACCAAACAAACCGTCGCCGACAAAATCGCCGCGTATCTTCATCACGAAATCACTCCAGCGCAGTTGGTGGATTGGGCCGAACGCGCCTTGATGGACGGCGAGCTTGCCGAACGCGATGCTCAGACGATTTCATCCGTCATCGCCCGTCTTGGAGTCGCTGATGTTCGCGCTTTTGGTTTGGCGTGGGACGATTGCGAGGCGCTGCTTCATCAACTCGGTTTTTCTCCACGCGTGGAAGTCGTCGCGGTGTAATCGCCACGATCGCGCATCACGCAAGAGGGCTTGCCCAAATTGCTCCAGCGAATTAACCTTTTTACATGAGTTCGGCAACGTATGTGAAAGATTTCAATGAAGCGTTCGAGTTTACTCCTGTTAATGGAACCTCGAATGAATATGTCATTCACCCCAAAACTCCACGTCCCGCCTCGCGCGATGCTGAAAAGGAAATGACCTCCGCAGATTGGGATAAATTCGAGACAGACATCACAGAGGCCTTTGAACAAGTTCCATGAATGGTCGGCGCATTGACTTCATCGCCGATACCAGCGCCATCATTCGTTTGCTCCGGCGCGATGCTCAAGTGGAGGAGAAAATCCGAGGCAAATCTTTTGCCATCAGCTTCGTCACACTTGCTGAACTGA
>JBDSYB010000345.1:0-5456 GCA_039925885.1 Verrucomicrobiota bacterium | reverse complement strand
TGGCGAGAAACCGTTTCGTGACGAGGTCGTAAAGTTTTTGTTCCGGTTCGCTCAAAGCTTTGGGCGAAATAAGCGTGGGAATAATTGCAAAGTGATCCGAAACTTTTGCGTTGTTGAAGATGCGTTTGTTGGGGCGCACCCAGCCGTTTTTCAAAATCGAATCGGCATAGGTGGAATAGCCCGTCACGCCGTCGAGCATCTTCAGCGTGTCCTTTACCGTGTTGATGTAATCCTCCGGCAACGCGCGCGAATCTGTTCTCGGATACGTCAGCACTTTATGTTTTTCGTAAAGCGCCTGCGCCAAGCCTAAAGTATTTTTTGCAGAGAAACCAAACCGCCCATTTGCTTCACGCTGCAACGTTGTTAAATCGTAGAGCATCGGCGACAGCGAAGTCGTCGGCTTACTTTCTTCAGTAACAATGCAAGGTTTGCCGAGACATTTTGTTTTGATGGCTTCGGCAATTTCTTGATGCCAAAGTCGGATGGCTTGACGATGTTCGTCTTCAAGTGTGCCATTTGCTGCTTCGAGCCGTTTTGGAGCGTCCGGCAAATCCAACCGCAAACTGGTCAGCAATCGTTTTGTGCGGTCAATTTCACTTTCCTCTTTTTTAAATTTTTCATCGAACCAGCGCCCTACATATTCACCCGCTTGTGCTGCAAAAGTTCCATGCACCTCTGAATAACCGCGCGGTCTGAACTTTTTAATCCTTTCCTCACGCTCGACCAGAATTGCCAGTGTCGGTGTCTGCACGCGACCCACCGTCGTGAGATGAAAGCCGCCGGTCTTGGAATTAAACGCCGTCATCGCGCGCGTCCCATTGATGCCGATGAGCCAGTCCGATTCCGAGCGGCACGTTGCGGCGTCCGCCAGCGGCATCATTTCTGTGTCCGTTCGCAAGTGCGCGAAACCATCGCGGATCGCCGCAGGCGTCATCGATTGCAACCAGAGCCGTTGAATCGGTTTGGGGCTTTTCGCGTATTGAACGATGTAACGGAAAATCAATTCGCCTTCGCGCCCGGCGTCGCAAGCATTGACCAGCGCGGTGACATCTTTGCGTTTGATGAGTTTGGTCAGGACTTTCAGCCGCGCCTCATTTTTCTCGATGGGCAACAAATCAAAGTGCGGCGGGATGACGGGAAGATTGGCGAACGTCCACTTGCCGCGCTTGACCTCGAATTCTTCCGGCACGGCGATCGTGAGCAAATGGCCCACCGCCGACGAGACGACATATTTTTCACTCTCGTAAAACTCCTTGCTTTTGTCCTGGGTCAAGCCGCCCAGCGCCTTGGCGATGTCCCCCGCCACGGAGGGTTTTTCTGCAATGATTAATGATTTACCCATGAAAAATTTTGTTGCGACTAATACGCTCAATGCCGCCCGGGATGCAACTTGTTTTAATTTTTAACGCCGGGAGCCTGGGTTTTGCACGGCGGCGGGTTTCAATCGGCGGATCGGGTTCCCAGCCATGAATGGGCTATTTTCAGGAGGTTGGAAGCACGCCCCTGCGGAGGGAGACGGACGAAACTGGAAAACCGGGAAAGGAAAAGAAGCTTTTAAAGAAAGAAAAACTAAAAAACGCCCACTGGACTATTGACAACTCTCATAGAGGCTCCAGCGATTTGTTAGTCATCATGGTCATTATTTCAAATCAGTAGGTGGTTGGGGCGTCAAGTTATCTATCAAGCTTACATCGGGACTAGTGACCTCAAACGGCGAGATAACCGATGGCATAATTTGCGGAGATGATTGAATGACCCCTAGCACTCCCCGCGTCTTGATAATACCCACATCAAGATGCAAGGTGTTATAAGAAGGTTCGGCCTGTATTGAAAAAATGTCTCCGGCAAATAACTCGGGCATAAAAACCGGCGCAACCGGAACGAGGGCGGGAGGCGAAACATTGGGCCTAGCGCTTCCAGCAACCCTTGGTCTAGGGCTGGTGCAACCAAAGACAAACGTTGAAACCAAAATCAGACAGATGTGCGTTGTTTTCATGTGATGTGCGATGACGCCTAACATTGTGTTAAGCTGCGTGGGATATTTCCTTCGCGGCGTAGTTCGGCTCTTGGGCGGCCTATTACGGGTCTCATGTTTTGACCGTAAGTCTTGGGGCGGGGGTTTGTCGAGCGGTTTTCGGAAATAGCCCAGTGCTTTAGCACTGGGTTCGGACGGGTGCGGGGGGCGAGTCCCGTTCAGGGACGGAAGAAGGTCTGTCGTCCCGGCGGGACTTCGATCGGCGGGGCGGGTTTCCCAGCCATGAATGGCTGGGCTATTTTCAGGAGCGCGGATGGACACAAATCAGCGGTGCAAATCCTTGGTCATCCTGTTCGATTCCTTGATTCGTGAACTGTCGTCAGGATAAAAAATCCCGTTCGTGTAGGTAAAAGAATCCAAAGCCACATAATTGGTGGTCGTCACCGAGGCGGCTTTTACCTGATTGGAAGAATCCAATACAAAATTGAGCACATAGGGTGCGCCTGCCGCTGAATTGATGAAGGTATATCCGCTGCCCTGGCTATAACGGCCCAGATATACTCCCCGATAATAAAAGTTGTGCGCCAGAGAGTTTGTAGCTCCTTCCTTGACACTTGTGACGCGAAGTAGATTCGTCTGACCGCCTCGCGTAAACTCCTCATACGTGACCGAACTACCTGGCGAGATTTTGGAATCCGTCCTCGTGACGACGCGAATCTCGTTTGTTTCTGCAGCAAAAACCGGCAGACAACACAGAAGACAGCCGATGATAGTTTTCATAAATGTGCGAAGTGGCCTAACATTAGGTTAGGCGGCTGGCTCATGGAGTGTCAATAATTCGGTCGGGGTCGTCCACGTAAGGCCCGGGATGGTTTGTCTGAAGGATTATTTGCTTCGGCTCAGTGGCAGAGCGGTGTCCTGTAGAACAACCGTGTGCAATTATTGCTACAAACAAGAGTAGGAGAATCTTCGGCGTGACGGTTTTCATAAATCGTGAGCGGTCTAACACGTAAGTATAATATAGTTGTGTATTATATGCACTTTCATGTCCGCGACCGTAAAATATTACAAAAGCGTTGTCCAGCGGGGATTTGGGCGGTTGTGCGGTTTTATATTGAAACGAGCAAAGGCGACAATCCTTTCACCTCGTCCAGTTCTATTGATGAATGCGAAATTTCTTCCGATCCCTCTCGCAAAATACATTGTCTGCTGGTGCGGGAGTTTGCCGCCAGCCAATCCGAGCCGGCCTTTGCCGCGCTTGTCCAACGCCACATCGGCCTTGTCCACTCCGCTGCGATGCGACAGGTCGGCGACGCGCACCTCGCCGAAGAGATTGCGCAAGCCGTGTTTATTATTCTGGCGCGCAAAGCCACGTCACTCGGGCCGGAGACGATTCTGGCTGCGTGGTTGTATCGCACCACCCGTTACGCGGCGGCGGACGCGTTGCGAACCCAGCGACGCCGTCAAGCCCGCGAACAGGAAGCCCACATGCAATCCATCTTGACCCAACCCGACGCCGACACCTGGGCGCAACTCGCGCCGCTGCTCGATGACGCCATGGCGCAGCTTGGCGAAACCGACCGTGCCGCGCTCGTCCTGCGGTTCCTCGAGAACAAGACCGTGCCCGAGATCGCGGGCGAAATGCGCGTGGCCGAAGCGGCAGCGCAGAAACGCGTCACGCGCGCATTGGAAAAGCTGCGTGCCATCTTCGTGAAACAAGGGGTGACGCTCTCGGCGGTCGCATTGGGCGGAACGATTGCGGCGAACTCGGTGCAAGCCGTGCCCGCGACATTGGCGGCGACAATTTCTGCGGCGACCATGAAAGGTGCGGCAGTTGCAATCTCGGTTACAACCCTCGTGAACGGAACCATCAAAACGATTTCTATGACAACACTCCAAAAAACATTGGTCGCTGCTACGCTGGTAGTTGCAGTGGGGACGGGAATTTATGAAGCGAAACAAGCTGCAGCGATGCGAGCCGAAGTTAAGACGCTTCAAGCGCAACGGGCGGGACCAAACCAGCAACTGCAAAACGAGCGGGATAAAGCTACACGCCAACTCGCCGCATTGCGGAATGAAAACGAAAGCCTGAAACGCAACCAGTCCGAACTACTGAGGCTGCGTGGCGAAGTAGCTCGGCTGAGGAATGAATCTCTTAAACTTTCCGTCTTACAAACGGCGGCAACGAATGATTCTATGAAAACAGAAATGGAACTTTGGATAGCTCGCGCAAACAAACTTAAACAACGTCTCAAGGAATGGCCGGAAAAACAGATCCCAGAATTCCAATTCATAACCCCACACGATTGGATATTCTCTAGTTTGGGCATTAACTCTGAATTGGATTCTGATTACACCAATGCGGTGAAATCAGCCCAAGGGCTTGCAAAGAGACGGTTCGCGGATGCCCTTCACAAATCATTACAAAAGTTTCTAGCCGACAATAATGGAAAATTCCCGGACAATTTTTCTCAACTGCAATCCTCTTTTGATCTGAAAATAGATAGTTCTATTTTTCAACGCTACGAGATCACGCACGCAAAGTTAGTAAATAAACTAAACCCCGGGGGTGATTCAGTCAGTCGAGTTTATGAAGTTAATATGGCCGACAACACTGGAGAATGGGTTGTTGTTGAAAAAACTCCGCTGTACGAAAATGACTACCAGATTATTGTTAGTCAAAAAGGAGTTCAACATCAGCCGTTTTAATTTATAAGCAACGCTGTGCGGCGCGGAAAATTTGTAGAACCGTCACCGCAATAATTCCAAGCTCCGTAGGAGCGTCATATCTGATGATGTCGCTCCTACGGAGCTATGATTTTTCACGGCTGGTTTTCTACAAAGACGTCGCCCCTGACGGGGCTGACCATCCCAACGGGATTGAATCATTCAGCCCGGGGTTGCGAGGCACGAGCTACCCCGGGTCTAGCATCCAACCCATTCATTAACCCTGAATGGGTTGCATTCCGTTCCCAACAATTTGATGCAACCCCGTTGGGGTTGGAAAATATTTTAATCGTTGACCCAAGTAGTCCGCTCGCGGCCAACCCTGGGCTGAATGATGGAATCCCTTTGGGATTCGGGTAGCGTGCGCGGGCAGTCAATCGTTGGCAGTCGCGCAATTGGAAGTTCAGGACATCGCCAATAAACTCGACGAGGCGTTGGTAGCGTTGAAACGGTTGTGAAGGGTGGCGGGCGTGGCGTTGCGACGGCTGATTTGTCGCGGCGCAGCAAATCCTATCGGAGTGGGGATTCGGATCAGGCTGCTTGGAGGAATTGGAAGATGAATTAGATGTCCCTTCTCCTCGGGGGAGAAGGTTAGGATGAGGGCGGACAATTTATTTTTAGAACGGTCTGATGTTGCTTCGATTTTGTGGAGAGGGCTTTGGGGGTGTAGAAAGAACAAGTATGGAAACGAAAAGTAAATCGTCGCGTCGCTATGACGCTGAGTTTAAAGAAAATGCCGTGGCGCTGGTCCAGT
>JBDSYB010000344.1:0-20149 GCA_039925885.1 Verrucomicrobiota bacterium | reverse complement strand
TGGCGTGAATCAAATCGAGCGCGCAGGTTTCGCTGGCGAGAACATAGGCATCGCCCACTTTCCCGATGCAAAGCGGACGAAATCCATGCGGGTCGCGCACGCCAATCATTTCCTGTTCGGTCATGATGGCGAGCGAATACGCGCCTTCGATGCGCCGCACCGTTTGCACGAGATTGTTTTCGTTTCCACCAAGAGTCGGTTGCGCCATCAAGTGCAAAATAATTTCGCTATCAACGCTGGTTTGAAAAATGGAGCCGTTGGCTTCGAGCGCTTCACGAAGGGCGGCGGCATTGGTCAAATTTCCATTGTGTGCGATGGCAATCTGCCCGCGCGCGCAATCGACGGTGAGCGGTTGGGCATTGCGCAAATGGGAGGAGCCAGTGGTGGAGTAGCGCGTGTGACCAATCGCCATTTTGCCCGGCAAACTTTCCAAAACGTCGCCGTCGAAAATTTGCGAGACGAGACCCATGCCCTTGTGCACGCGAAATTGCGCGCCGTCATAACTGACGATCCCCGCGCTCTCCTGTCCGCGATGTTGCAGAGCGTAGAGGCCGTAGTAAGTGAGTTGAGCGGCATTGGGATGGCCGTAAATGCCGAAGACGCCGCAATAATGTTTCGGATAATTTTGCATGAAAAAAAAACTGTGGCGAATCGTCTATGACCGCCTGCTAGGCCAGACATTGTTCCTCATCAATTCCAAATCGCAACCGCGAAAAAATTAAAATCTATTCGCGCGCTGGAGGCTGATGTTTCGGGAAAACAGACACAAAAATTTCGCGCAAAACAAACAGCGGCAGGCGCAATTTGTTTACGAAATATTTATCCTCGCGAAAAATAGTTTTTATCGTCTCTAGGATCAGCTTTGGACTGCGAGCACGGATTCCCGCGAGGCCATTCAGCAGCGCTCGACAGGAACAAAAGAAAATGCTGTTGCGAACTATTTCTTCGCGTTCATCAAAAGGAAAAAGTTCCAACGCCTTTGTCTGCTTCAAAATTTTCTGCGTGATGTGATAAAATGCGCCGATATTCAGTCCTTTTTTATGAAGCGACGCGGTGTGGTTGTCCGTCATCAAACGCCATGAAGACAGCACCTCGTCGATGTAATAAAAGTCATATTTCGTTGCGGCCTCCATGCATTTATCCAAATCGGCGGCGAAATCTGCTGATTCATCGAACAAGCCGAATTTTTTAAAAATCTCGGTGCGAAACATTATTCCGCTGGGCACACAACAGGGATAATCTCGCGTCAGGAAATCTTTCAAAATCTTGCGCTTATCGATGAGGCCGTCGCCCACTTGATAACGATAGCGATACTTCATTTTCCGAAACACGTAGAAACGCGGATAAAAACGACGATCGGTTTCATCAATAATATCCATAGGAGCCATCGCCACACCCGCCGTCGGATTTTTTTCCAACGCATCCACCATTTTTTCCAGACATTGTGGTTTGAGCAAATCGTCATCCATCAAAGTCTTGATGTATTTACCCTTTGCCAAAGAAGTCGCGCGGCTCGTGTTTCCCACCGGCCCGAGATTTTTTTCATTTTTGAAAAAACGAATGCGTGGGTCATTCAATCGTTCAATCAACTTCCCGGACAAATCGTTCGTGCTGTTGTCGGTGATGATGATTTCAAAGTCCTGAAACGTTTGCGCGAGACAGGAGCGAATCGTGCGCTCTAAAAGTTCCGGGCGATTGTAAGTCGGAGTGCAAATGGAAACGAGCGGCGCGTTCATCGGTCATTCACGATTTCTTTGACGACCAGATCGGCAAACGCCTGCGCGCTGAACGGATAAATCGCCGGCCCGAACACAAATTTGTGGATGGCTTTACGATAATTTTCGTATTCGGCGGGCGACATATTTTTCAAAAAATCGTATAGTTTTTCGTAGGTCGCAAAATTCTTTTTGTTCAAGAACGCATCGGGCGGAATGGATTTTTCCACTTCTGGATCACCTAGGTAAACCGGCACACAGCCCGCAAACAGCGCGTCGAAAATTTTCTCGGTCAAGTAGCCGGGGAAAATGGAATTCTCGTAGCAGAGCGAGAATTTATATTGCTGCAACGTGGCGCGTTTGGATTTCACTGGCCCGCGATGCGACGGAAAAGTTTTCCAGCGCGGCAGTTGGGGAACTTTTTTGTAAAGCAACGAGAGAACAGGGTTAGCGAGCGGTATTTGTTTGAGAAAAAAACGGTCCCAACCAATGCCGAACAAATCAAATTCCTCCGGATGGTTTTGTTCAAACCAGCGAATGGCCTTCACCCGTTCCGTGTAAATTTCGTTCGGATGTTTTCCGTATTTATGGCTGGCAATCGTGCAACAAAATTTTTGCGCAGTGGATGGCGTGTAGGTGCTGAGTTCCGGCAATTTGTTGGGCAAACACGAGCGAAAATATTTTTTATTGTCCACCAACTCTGGATTCCAAGTGAAGATTTTTTTGAACGGTCCGTGATTTTTTTTGTTCCAGTTGTCGGGACGAATCGCGGGGCTTTCGAACAGAAATAAATAGATCTTCGGGGATTTTTTTCGCAGCAATTTTTGGAAATGCGGATTCAATTTTGTCGGGTAATCCAAGAAAACGACGGCATCGAATTTGTCCAGATCATCGGTGTCAATCGTCGCGACGCGATGTCCAAGTTCTTTTAATTTTTGCGCGAGATAAAATGTCGGGAAACCGAGTTCGTCGCCAATCGGCGAGGACGGATCGGTGAACATCCGGTTGCCGTTGTAGCTGCGGTAAAAGTTATAAAAGCCCAGATACATCGCCGCGCAAAATAAACAATTCTCCCAATCGTCACAGTAAAATATGCCCACTTGAATTGGCTGATTCGCTCTTGCTACGCTGGCGCGAATGAAAGTCGTTATTCTCTGCGGCGGAAAAGGAACGCGTCTCCGCGAGGAAACTGAATATCGCCCTAAGCCGATGGTGCCGATTGGGGATCGCCCGATTCTCTGGCACATCATGAAAATTTACGCTGCGCAAGGCTTCAAAGATTTTGTCCTTTGTCTCGGTTACAAAGGCGAAATGATCAAAGATTATTTCCGCAATTATCTCTGGATGACGAGCAACGTCACGTTGCAACTCGGACGTAAACCGGGCGTGCGTTTTCACAATCACCATGAAGAAGAAGATTGGACGGTTACGCTCGTGGACACCGGACAGGAAACACTCACTGCCGGACGAATCAATCGCATCCGCGAATTCGTGAAGGGCGATGAGGATTTTTTTCTGACCTACGGCGATGGCGTCGGCAATGTGGACATCAAAGCGGAACTCGAGTTTCACAAAAAACATGGCAAGAAATTGACGCTCGCCGCCGTGCGCCCGCCAGGACGTTTTGGTGAGCTTGATATTTCCAGCGACGGATGCGTCACGGCTTTTAACGAAAAACCACAATCGGCCGGTGGTCGAATCAACGGGGGATTTTTCATCGCGTCCACGAAAATTTTTGACGACTTGAAAGGTGACGGCGAGAAAAGCAGCGACCAGATTTATTTTGAACAGGAGCCGATTCGCAAACTCGCAGGCGAAGGCGAATTAAAAGCATTTCACCACGACGGTTTTTGGCAGCCGATGGATACGTTCCAGGAATTTACGTTGCTAAATAAAATGTGGGCGGAAGGAAAAGCGCCGTGGAAATCGTGGTGATATGAAAGATTTTTTTGGCAGCGCATTTCGCGGAAAAAAAGTTTTCCTGACCGGCCACACCGGTTTCAAAGGCGCGTGGCTTTCTGAATGGCTCTTGAGTCTCGGCGCAAAAGTGACCGGTTACAGTCTGCCACCCAACACGAAGCCTTCGCTTTTTACACAACTCGGTTTGCAAAAACGGCTCACGCATATCGAAGGCGATATTCGCAATTCGGCGAAATTATCCAAAGCGCTGCACGCCGCGAAACCCGATTTTGTTTTCCACCTCGCCGCGCAGGCCATCGTTCGCGAGTCCTACGTCAGGCCCGCCGAAACTTTTGACATCAACGCGATGGGAACCGCGCATGTTCTCGACGCGCTGCGCAATTACAAAAATTCATGCGCCGCCGTTTTTGTCACCACCGATAAATGTTATGAAAATCGCGAATGGGTTCACGGCTATCGCGAAGAAGATAAACTCGGGGGACACGATCCTTACAGCGCGAGTAAAGCGGCGGCGGAAATAATTATCGCGTCGTATCGCAGTTCCTTTTTCCAAAATCATCCGGTGAAAATCGCGAGCGCGCGCGCTGGAAATGTCATCGGCGGCGGCGATTGGGCGGTGGACAGAATCATTCCCGATTGCATTCGCGCGTTGCAAAAAAAACAGCCAATTCCCGTGCGCAACAAAATCGCGACGCGTCCGTGGCAACATGTTCTCGAACCATTAAGCGGCTATCTTTGGCTCGCAGCAACTTTGGCAAATCCAAAATTTTCCAAAGCGGCTCCTGAACTTTTGTCGTCCGCTTTTAACTTCGGCCCCGGTCACGAATCCAATCGCACCGTCGCCGAGTTGGTTGCGGAAGTTTTGAATCATTGGCCGGGTAAATGGGAAGATAAGAGCGACCCAAAAGCCGTTCACGAGGCAAAACTGTTGCAGCTCGCCACGGACAAAGCGCACGCATTTCTTAATTGGTCGCCGACGTGGAATTTTTCTGAAGCAATTGAAAATACCATCGGCTGGTATCGTGATTGCGCGACGGCCAAGTCGGCAAAAGAAGTTGAAGTGCAGACATTATTTCAAATTAATCAATACGCCGAGAAAGCGGGCGCGCTGGATTTGGCGTGGACGAAATGAGCCGTGTTTCACGCAGAAAAGCACGGTGACGTTCTTGCGCCACTCGATTCTGCCGTGTAAGAAATGGTTATGAGCATAACGGTTATCAAAGAAAACGATCAGTTCCGCGTCTTGGAAGCACATGGTGAATTTGAAGAAGGAAAAGTCATTCAGTTCTTCACAGGAGATGAAATTTCTCAACTGGAAAAAGAGCGCCGGACGGAGTTGGATTTGCAAATGCCTTCTTTCATTCGCGGCGATGAAGACGAATCTGCCGAAGACCTGTTTCCGGTGAAATGATTATGGGAATAGCCGGCAGACTGGTTGTTATTGATTGGCCGCATTTTGACGATGCAGGTGGAAAGCTTCGGCCTGCAATTATTTTGCAAGAGCCAGACGAACAAGGTGACACGCTTCTGATCAAAATGACCGGGCAATCCCGCTATCCGAATAGTTTTGCAATTGAGCCATCCGATCTCGCCGATGGAATGATTTATAAAAAATCCTTTCTTCGTTTGGATCGTTTGCTTTCTGTAAATTTATCCGCGCTTCGACTTCAGGAAGGTCGATTGAAAACCGAAAAACTGGCGCAACTTCTCAAAGCGTTGACGCTGGAAAGGACTCGCCAATTTTCTCAACTGGCGCACAGCGTTCAGCGTCCCGGTTACGAAAAAAATTCTACACCGCAAAATTTCATCCCCGGCGAAACCGTTGTTCCCTATGCCGGCCGCGTCTTCGATGAAAACGAAGTCGAAGCCGCCGTCTCCGCCACGCTCGATTTCTGGCTCACGCTCGGTCCCGAAGGTGAGGCCTTTGAAAAAGAACTCGCGCAATTTCTTGGTGTAAAAAATTCCGTCCTCGTCAACTCAGGTTCATCCGCAAATCTCGTCGCGTTCGCCGCGCTCACCTCGCACAAGCTCAAGGAAAAACAAATCAAACGCGGCGATGAAGTCATCACCGTCGCGGGCGGATTTCCAACGACCGTTGCGCCGATCATTCAAAACGGCGCGGTTCCGGTTTTCATCGACAACGATCCGCTGACCGGAAATGCCGACATGCGTTTTCTCGAAGAAGCGTTTGTCGAAGGCAAAACCAAAGCCGTGATGATGGCGCACACGTTGGGAAATCCTTTCAACCTTTCCGCCGTCACCGAGTTTTGCGCGAAACATAATCTCTGGCTCATCGAAGATAATTGCGATGCGCTCGGCTGTCGTTACGACGACAAACTCACCGGAACGTTCGGCGACATTTCCACGCAAAGTTTTTATCCGCCGCATCACCTCACCATGGGCGAAGGCGGCGCGGTCAACATCGTCAAATCGCCGCGCCTAAAAGTTTTGGTCGAGAGTTTCCGCGATTGGGGACGCGATTGCTGGTGCGCTAGCGGCAAGGACAACACCTGCGGAATTCGTTTCGATTGGCAACTCGGCGAACTCCCCAAAGGCTACGATCACAAATATATTTACAGCCATCTCGGCTACAATTTGAAACCGCTTGATCCGCAAGCCGCCATTGGCCGACAGCAATTAAAAAAACTTCCGCACTTCATTCAGGCACGCATCGACAACTGGAATTTTCTCCGCACCGCGCTCGCTGACTTGGAAGAGTTTTTCGATTTCTCATTGCCAACCCACGCCACTGGCTGGTCAAAACAAAATGGTTTCGCTCGGGACAAATCCGGCCATCGCACCGAATGTTCGTGGTTCGGCTTTATGATGCTGGTTAAACCAAACGCGCCTTTTAAAAAACGCGAATTCGCCCAAGCGCTCGACGCCGCGAAAATCGGCAACCGCATGTTGTTCGGCGGAAATCTCGTGCGCCAACCGGCCTTCGTCCAATTGCGCAAAGATTATCCTGAAGCGCTCCGCACCATCGGCGATTTGAAAGGCGCGGACCGTTTGATGAACGAAGCGATTTTCATCGGCGTTTATCCCGGCCTGACAAAGGCGATGCTCGAATACGTCGCGGAAACGATTCACAATTTTTGCCGGAGAAAATGAATCGCGGAACACACGCCAACGACGTAGCGGCAGGCGTCTCGCCTGCCGTAGAGCCGTGGCGTCCCGCCCGGCGGCATGAACCCGCAAATTTACGAGCGACGTCGATTTTCCAGAGCGTCAATGAATTTCAACGCTCAATCCGGGCGGCAAGATGCCGTCCTCTACGGCAGACGGGACGTCTGCCGCTACGATGAATCCACTCGCGGAAGATTTGGATCACGTTCTCGCTCACACGGAAGGTCTTTGGGACGAATTGCGCGGGCAAAAAATTTTCATCACCGGAGCGACTGGTTTCTTTGGTTGCTGGCTTTTGGAGAGTTTCTCCTGGGCGAATGAAAAATTAAAGCTGAAAGCCCAAGCCGTCGCGCTCACGCGCAACCTGGAAAATTTCCAAAAGAAAGCGCCGCATCTCGCGGCCAATCCCGCGATTCGTTTCCAAATCGGCGATGTGCGCGACTTTAAATTTTCGGGGGAGAAATTTGCTTTCATTATTCATGCCGCCACCGAAGCGAGCGCAAAGTTGAATTTGGAAAATCCGACGGTCATGCTCGAAACAATTGTCGAAGGCACGAGGCGCGCTTTGGATTTTGCAGTGAAATGCGGCGCGAAGAAATTTCTCCTTACCAGTTCGGGCGCGGTTTACGGTCCGCAACCTCCGGAGCTGACGCACACCCCCGAAGATTACCAAACATGGAACATCGAACATCAAGCATCCAACACTGAACATCGAACACCGAAGTTGGATTCTGCTTACGCAGAAGGCAAACGCCTCGCTGAACTTCTTGGCACGAGTTACGCGAAGCAACACACCATCGAAATAAAAATCGCGCGCTGTTTCGCCTTCGTTGGCCCGTATCTCCCACTCGATTCCCATTTCGCCATTGGAAATTTCATCCGCGATGGATTGCGCGGCGGTCCGATTCAAATCAACGGCGATGGCACGCCTTATCGATCCTATCTTTACGCCGCCGATTTGACGATTTGGCTTTGGACCATTTTATTTCGCGGGAAAAGTTGCCGCCCTTACAACGTCGGTTCCGCAAATGATTTTCCTGTTTCCGAAATTGCGAACTCGGTGAATCGGGCGTTCGAAAACAAGCTAACGATTCGCATCGCGCAACAACCGGTTCCGGGAAAACCGCCGGAGCGTTACGTTCCTTCAACACAGCGGGCGGAAGCGGAACTAGGCTTGCGCGAAACAACTGAACTGCGCACGTCCATCGTAAAGACATCCGACTGGGAGTGCCGGAGCGCCGGTCCGTAACAGGCCTTCCAAGTCGATTGTTTTCGAAGCGGGTTGGAGACGGGTCGTTTCGTTTTCCCACAAATTCATTGGCCAGCAACGCTTCCGCGCAAAAAGGGAAGGGGCGTTATAAATGTTCTCACCAACTCCCGTCAATCGACGGCCAACGCAGATGACTTGGCAGACTTGCTAAGATTGCCGCGGGCGATTCCTTGATAACGCGCTCGCCCCAAAATCATTAGCATGTTGCGCATTGGAGTTTTGCCTGTAAATAATCCCGGCGATTTAATGAAAGCATCTGATTATGTCGCAAATTTTCTGTTCGAGAAAGGTGTGAAGTCCGTTTTCGAACTTTCAGGCGGGATGATCATGCATCTGATTCACTCGATTGAGCAGGGAGGAAAAATCAACCTCGTCAGCATGCACCACGAACAAGGCGCGGCTTTTGCGGCGGACGCAATGGGGCGAATGACGGGGATTCCGGGAGTGGCGATGGCGACAAGTGGACCGGGTGCGACGAATCTTTTGACTGGAATTGGAAGTTGTTATTTTGATTCTTCTCCGGCGGTATTTATTACAGGACAAGTCAATCGTCACGAGCAGAAGGGTGAGCGACAGGTAAGGCAACTTGGCTTTCAGGAAACGGACATTGTTACGATGGCCCAACCGATTACGAAAGCCGCATTCCGAGTCAAGGCAGTTGAGGAATTGCCGACTATTTTAGATACGGCTTTTGCTTTGGCTGTCGAAGGGAGGCCGGGGCCGGTATTAGTCGATATTCCCATGGACGTTCAACGGGCTGACCTTAATCCACCGTCTCCAATCCAGCCATCCACGAAAAATTCACCCCAGATCGACCCCGCTTTTTGGAAACAATTCTTCACGGAAATTGCAAAGGCTAAGCGTCCGGTGATTTTAGTCGGTGGCGGGATTCGTGCGGGACTCGCGGGTGACTTGTTGCGCAAATTTGCAACGCTGATTCGTGTGCCCGTTGTTCATTCGCTCATGGCTGTTGATGTTCTTCCTTATTCGGATCCGCTTCGCGTTGGAATGATCGGCAGCTATGGAAATCGCTGGGCGAATCTGTCATTAGGTAAATCCGATTGTCTCATTGTTTTGGGGAGCCGCCTCGATGTTCGTCAAACGGGATCGGAGACCAAGGCGTTCAAAGGAGATCGTTCCATTTATCACGTCGATTGCGAAACGGGTGAAATGAACAATCGCGTGACCGGTTGCACTGCGATTGTCAGCACTGTAAAAGAGTTTTTGGAAACAGCGTCCGTTGAAGCGCGGCAACATCGTTTTGCAGCGCGCGACGAGTGGCTCAGAGAAATTGGCGAATTGCGACGGCGTTTCCCCGACGAGAAAGAAATTTCTGTTCCTGGAATTAATCCGAACCGCTTTATGCATTCGCTCTCACAATCTTCAGCGAAAGCTTCCGCGTTCATTGTGGATGTCGGCCAACACCAGATGTGGGCAGCGCAATCCTTAGAACTTTCTGCCGGACAACGGTTCCTGACATCGGGCGGAATGGGTTCGATGGGCTTTTCATTGCCTGCCGCGATTGGCGCTGCCTTCTCGACTCCAAATCAACCGATCGTCGTGGTCGCAGGTGATGGGGGATTTCAATGCAACATTCAGGAATTGCAAACCGTCGTGCGCAACGGGTTGCCGATAAAAATGGTGGTGATCAACAATCAATGCCACGGAATGGTGCGGCAATTTCAGGAAAGCTATTTTGAAAAACGGTATCCATCTACTCTTTGGGGATACAGCGCACCGGATTTCTCGAAAATTGGAAACGCTTATGGAATTTCAAGCTGCACAATTTCAGATGAGGAAGAAACCCTTGGTGCCTTGAAATGGTTATGGAAAGATCCAAGCAAACCTTCATTGCTGAACGTGATGGTGGACACTTACGCAAATGCCTATCCCAAAATTGCGTTTGGATTTCCGATCACGGAAATGGAGCCGCTCGTCAAACCCATTGAAATGGAAGGAACCTAGGAACCGAAAATTACCATGCGCCACGGTGACTGAAGCCGCCAAAAACCGTTTTTTCACCATGTCATAAACATTGACACGTGAGACGCTTTTAAAGCATGATCGCCGAACCTAATTAAACCTTTCGGGCCGCACTCTTATGCAAAACCAAATCAGGATTTTATCATCGTTAATAGTTGCGTTTTCTGCAGTTACCCTCCACGCGCAAGTTCCGACGATTACTTCGCAACCGCAAAGCCAGCGCACAACTGTGGGAAGTGACGTAACTTTCAATGTGGCGGTTGACCCGGTTTTTCCAACCGTAAGTTCAGGGACATTACGATTGTGGCTGAAAGCCGATTCCGGAGTGGTTACCAATGCCAATGGATTGCTCAGCCAATGGCAGGATCAATCGGGCAATACCAATCATGCTTCGCAAAGCAACACGAATTTACAGCCGTCGTTGGTTCACCCCACTGCCATTGGTAACAGAGCCGCCGTAAGATTTGATGGAATCCAAAATGCCAGTGTGGGAGATTATTTGCAGGGAACGGGTGATGTAGGATTATCCGATGCCTACACTTCGTTTATGGTTTATTCTGTCAGCGACTCCAGCCCGGGGGAGGAACTACCCTCTTGGATTGGAACACACGGAACTTATGGAGCGGGCCGGGGAAATTACATTTCCAGTCAGCGAATGGCGTTTGCCACTTGGACCTACGATTACCCCACAACATTTATCATCCCGACGAATACTTATCGCATCTGGACAGATCGTTTCAACACGAACCGGACATTGATCGAGCTTTTCGATAGCACCCTGACGACCAGCACCAATTTTAGTTTGGCGACCTCCGGCCAAGTGGTTCCGGCACCCGGTTATTATGTGGGTGGACTTAACGCGCTGCAAACACCCGGACGCAACTTCGCAGGTGACATCGCGGAACTGATTTATTTCCGAGGATCATTGAGCGAGTCAGACCGGGTGGCGGTAGAGACTTATTTGAAACAAAAATATTATCAGAGCGGCGGCTCGTCCGGTTCCGTCACTTTCCAATGGCAATACAACGGAACTAACATTGTGGGCGCGACGAATTCTTCGCTCACGTTGACCAACGTTCAACTGGCAGACGAAGGATATTACTCTGCCATCGCGAGCAATTCTTTCGGCCCGACGACCAGTTCAAATGCATTGCTGACTTTTAGCGCTCCTCCAACTATTACGGCGCAACCGCAAAGCGAGGAAGTGATTCAAGGAACAAATGTCTCGTTTAGCGTCAGTGCTTCAGGCGCATTTTCGCTGAGTTATCAATGGCGCTTTAATGGCGTGGGAATTCCCGGAGCGACGAATTCAACTCTTTCGTTGAGCAACGTCCAACCGGCTAACGCTGGAACTTATTCAACTGTTGTGACCGATGGTATTACGCCTATCGTCAGTTCCAACGCTACGCTGATCGTTGATTTCGCCCCGAGCATCACTGGTCAGCCTCAGAGCAAATCAGCGTTCACAGGAATGACCGTCACTTTTAGCGTAGCCGCCAGCGGCTACCCGCTGAGTTACCAATGGTTTTTCAATTCGAGTAATATAATTATCGGTGCTACGAATGCTTCGTTGGTTCTGACTAATCTTCAAACCAACAATGCTGGGAACTATTCGGTTTTAGTGACCAACAATTTTGGCTCAGCAGCGAGTTCCAATGCTCTTTTGACAGTGATCAATACCAGTTCCCCGATTTTCGAAGATTTTGAACCCGACATTCATACCATTCAGTGGACTGGTTTTAGCCCCACGGTTCTTGCGACCAACTATGGCGGCTTCGTTTCTGCGACTCACTCGCTTTGGTTTGGCGGAAGTGGCTCTCGTTTTGCCACCACCCGACCCATTAACGTCTCCGGGGGAGGCAGCATTAGTTTTTACCTCCGTCTGGGCAACGGCCCACCCCCCTTGTGGGAAACAGTTGATCTACCGGCTGAAGGGATCGTTCTTGAATATTCTTTGAATGGTTCTTCTTGGACGAACATGGGCACCTACAACACGAGTACTTATTTCGCCTGGACTTTAGTGCAGCCAGCTATACCGGTCGGGGCGCAATCCAGCGGGACGTTTTTTCGCTGGCGGCAGTTGTCGAACAGCGGGCCATCGAATGACCATTGGGCGTTGGACGACATCCAAATTGTTCCGGCATCATCGTCTCCGATCATTATCACTCAGCCGCAAAACCAAACTGTGTTCGTGGGAGCCAACGCGACACTGGACGTGGCTGCCACAGGCCAGAATCCTTTAAGTTATCAATGGCTTTTCAATTCCAGCACGGTTCTTTCTTCGACCAATTCTTCGTTGACGTTGAGTAATGTGCAGCCCGCCGACGCGGGAAATTATTCAGTCATCATCACGAATTTGGCAGGCGCGGTGACAAGTTCCATTGCGCTCGTGACCGTCACCAACCCACCCCCGATTCCTCGTATCGATTCGTTTAGTCCGATGTCCGGACCGGTTGGCGCAACCGTGACCATCGTTGGGGGAAACTTCAGTTCAATTGCGTCGAACAACATTGTGTGGTTCGGAGCCGTAGCAGCGCCCGTGGTAGCTGCAACCCAAAATCAACTCACCATTCTTGTTCCAACCAACGCGAGTCAGTCGCCCATTTCTGTTTTGGTCAATGGCTACATTTGCGTGGCGGCTTCTCCATTTGTTGTGACGTACGTCGGCACGGGAACTTTTTCCGCGTCTTCTTTGGCGGCAGCCATCAATTTGCCTTCAGGCAACACTCCCATTGGCGTTAAAATTGTGGACTTGGATGGAGACGGCAAACCCGATTTGGTGGTGGCGAATAACACGGAGAATACAATTTCGGTTTATCGAAACATCGGCACGAATGGCTCGTTAACTTTGGGATCATTTGCGCCCAGAATTAATTTCGCGGTTGGCGCATCCCCACGACACGTGACCATCGGCGACATCGACGGTGACGGAAAAAGAGACATCGTCGTGGCGAATAACGGCGGATCAACCGTTTCCGTTTTTAGAAACATCAGTAATCCCGGCGATTTCACGGTAAATTCTCTGGCCCCGAAAGTTGATTTTTCCACTGGAACAAACCCGAACCAACTTGCGCTCGTGGATTTGAATGGCGATGGCAAACTGGATCTGGCCACGGCCAATTCCGGCACAAGTACGTTATCCATTTTCCGCAATACCGCGAGTGTGGGAAGCATCACGGCCAGTTCGTTCGCTGCAAGAGTTGATTTTCCTGCGGGCGCCCAATCGAGCGGATTGGCTGTCGCAGACATCGACGGTGACGGCAAACCTGATTTGGCCTTGTCCAACATAAGCGGCAATAGCATTTCGCTTTTTGGGAATACCACGCCGGTCGGAAACGCGGCCATAACCTTCGCGCCGAAAGTGGATTTCGCCACGCCGGGTAATCCTTTCGGCGGCATGTCGATTGGCGATCTAGATGGTGATGGAAAGCTGGATATTGCGGTAGCGACTTACACGGGCGGCACGGTTTCTGTCTTTCGGAACATCAGCACTACGGGTGTGATTACCACTAATTCACTTGCCGCAAGGTTTGATTTGCCCACCGGCGGCTCGACTCATGGAGTTGTGACTGTGGACATTGATGGTGACGGAAAATCTGATTTGGTCGCCGTCAGTGAATACGCCAATGCGGTGGCCGTATTCCAGAACCTGAGCACTAATGGAACTTTGGTAGCGGGTTCATTCGCGCCCCGAGTTGACTTCGCGACGGCATCGAATCCCGGCGGCGTCGCGGTGGGCGACTTGGACGGCGATGGTCGGCCCGATGTCGTCGCCGCTGCCAGCTATGGCAACGTCCTTTCAATATTCCGGAACTTGAATGGTCCTCAGGCGCCAACAGGTCCTGCGATTACTTCGCAACCGACCAATCGTACCGTGGTCGTTGGAGCTAATATATCGCTGACGGTCACCGCCACTGGTTCCCAGCCATTGACCTATCAATGGCTTTTCAATGGAACGAACATCAGTAATGCGACGAATTCTTCACTCACTCTGAGCAATGCTCAACCGTCTAACTCAGGAAACTATTCTGTGTTCATCACGAATTCGATTAGTTCAGTGACCAGTTCAAACGCAACAGTCACGGTGCTGGTTCCACCAGCCATCACCATTCAACCACAAGATCAAAGTGTTCTCTTAGGAAGCAACGTAACTTTCACTGTGACTACCACCGGTACTTCACTCAGATATCAGTGGCGCTTTAACGGAACTTCAATTTCTAACGCTACCAGCTCAAGTTATTTGATTGCCAGTGCGCAGCCAACAAATGGCGGCGGCTATTCCGTTGTCATCACAAACGCGGTTGGCTCCGTAACGAGCAGCGTGGCAAATCTAACCGTAGTCGCTCCGCCCGCAATTGTTTCTCAGCCGCAAAGTCAAAGTGTGGTTGCTGGAACGAACGTTACGTTCAGTGTAGGGTTGGCGTCCGCTCTCCCCACAGTTAACTCTGGCACATTACGACTTTGGCTTAAAGCGGATAGCGGGGTGGTAACCAACGGCAACGGATTGATAAGCCAATGGCAGGATCAGTCGGGAAATACTAATCACGCCTTTCAATCAAATACCAACTTACAGCCTGTGCTGGCTTCGGCTTCTGCTATTAATGGCAGAGCCGCCGTGAGGTTTGACGGAACCCAAATTGCAAGCACCGGCGATTTCATGCAGGGAATTGGAGATGTGGGAATTCCCGACGCCTACACCTCATTTTTGGTTTATTCGATAAGCAACGCTGGTCTGGGTGAAGAACTTCCGGCTTGGATTGGGGCGATAGGAACTTATGGAGCAGGTCGGGGATATTACATTCGCAATCAGAAAATGGCCTTTGCGACTTGGAGCTACGATTATGGCTCTGGATTTATCCTCCCGACCAATACTTACCGAATCTGGACTGATCGTTTTAACACCAACCGGACTTTGGTCGAACTTTTTGACAGCACTGCTACGAGCAGCACGAATATCAATTTGGCAACCTCTGGCCAAAGTTCGACAGCCGCAGGTTACTTTATCGGGGGATTGAATCCTTCAGAAACGCCGGGGCGCAATTTCTCAGGCGACATTACGGAACTCATTTATTTCCGTGGCTCCTTGAGCGAAACAGACCGAGTTACGGTAGAGACTTATTTGAAACAAAAATATTACCAGAGCGGCGGCTCATCCGGTTCCGTCACTTTTCAATGGCAATACAACGGAACGAACATTGTGGGTGCAACCAATTCTTCGCTGACGTTGAGCAACGTTCAACCCGCCAATGCCGGAAATTATTCCGTCGTAGTCGCTAATTCAGCGGGTTCAACCACCAGTGCCAATGCCTCTTTAACCGTCAATGTGCCGCCTTCCATCACGGCCCAACCGCAAAATCAAGCTGTTAACGCCGGAACTACTGCCACATTTAATGTCACCGCCACAGGCACGACGCCCCTTGGTTTTCAGTGGCAAAAGAACAGCAATAATCTAGCGAATGCGACCAATTCCTCTCTCGTGCTGACGGGAGTGCAAACTTCTGACGCAGGAAATTATCGTGTTATTGTCAGCAGTCCTTTCGGCTCTGTGACCAGTTCCAACGCCGCTTTGACGGTGAACATTTCCACGGTGCGCGTGGTCAGCGCCAACGGCGCTTCGGCGGCAAGTTTCACTTTGCCCATTGAACTCCTTTCCGTGGGAACCGAAAACGCGGTGGGATTCAGCCTCACTTTTGACCCTACAATTCTAACGTTCGACAGCATCAGTGTAGCCAGCAATTTGAGCGGGGCGGTTTTGATTTCCAATACCTCCCAACTCGGCAGCGGCAAACTTGGAGTGGCCGTCGCCCTTTCCGCCAACAATACTTTTGTCGCGGGGACAAATGCTTTGGTGCAAATCGTATTCAATGTAGCGGTAGTCACCAACGCCCTGAACACTTCTCTTGATTTTGGTGACTCGCCCACTGTGCGGCAAATTTCTGATGCGAACGCGGAAACTCTCCCCTCAACTTACGTCGGTGGAACCGTTGCCATCTCAGCGGTGGATTTCGAGGGCGACGTAGCCCCACGTCCGAATGGTAGCCGGACTCTCACAATTGTGGACTGGGTGCAAGTCGGACGTTTTGCCGCCGGTCTGGATACCGTGACGAATTCCGCTGAGTTCCAACGCGCGGATTGCGCGCCACGTTCTACTTTGGGCAACGGTGCGATTTCAATTACTGATTGGGTGCAAGCCGGGCGTTATGCCACGGGCGTCGATCCATTGACTCCAGTGGGCGGACCAACGACAGCAGCAGCGAAACCTGCCGCTAAATCCGGCGTGTTGACGGCCAGCGATTTCAGTCGCGTCGTTGATCTGCAAACGACCAACGCCACGGGGCAAACTCATTTCGTTTTTGTCAGACTCGTCGCACAAGGAGACGAAAACGCGATGGGGCTTAGTCTCTCTTTCGATCCCACACTCCTTACTTTCGTCAGTGCTACGACTGGCGGAAATGCTTCCGGTGCCTTGTTAAATGTAAACACCAATAGCGTAAGTGCTGGTCGTGTCGGAGCGGCCCTCTCCCTTTCCGTGGGAAGCAAATTCGCAATTGGAACGCAGGAAGTAATCAAGCTCACTTTTGCAGCTGCCCCATACGCTACCGGCAGCACCCCATTGACTTTCGGTGATAGCCCGGTCTTTCGCGAGGTTTCAGACAGCGCTGCCAATTCCCTGCCAGCTTCCTACAACAACGCAAGTTTGATGTTAAGCATTCCCGGCCCGCTGTTGACCATTGCCAGGTCTCCCGAAGGAATTGTTTTATCCTGGCCATCGTCCGCGACTAATTTCGCGCTCGAAAGCAGTTCGCCATTCGGAACCAACTGGTCCGGTGTCGCCCCAAGTCTGACCACCAATGGGCAAACCATCAGCACCACGTTGCCTATGGCCGACCAACAGAGATGGTTCCGTTTAAAAAAATAATGAACCGCTGATGGTTCCGAGAAGCGGATGCTGTCCGCTCCTGAGTTGAGCAACTTCATAGTTGGCAGCGGAGCAAATCCCGTTAATGTTCGTCACGAATCTTAAATTCGCGAAGTCATCATTATGCAAATCAGCCGTCTCTCCGCCAATCCGTCCAGAAAATCTCTGACCATCCTGCTGATTGTTCTTCTGGCCGTCCTTGCCGTCTTATTTCACAAAAGTTTCCAGTCGGGACAAATATTGTTCTCCAACGACGGACCGCTGGGCGCTATTAAAGCTGAGGAGAATCGTCTGCCCGCAAATTTCAGTGGCAACTGGCAGGACGCTAATTGGATTGGCGGCAAATCGGTCAGCGCTTCTCCCAACGTTTCGGCATTTTTATCGATGTTGTTTCCTCCGGAAATTTTCCTAAAACTTTATGGCCCCTTCACCCTTTTGCTTCTCGGTCTGAGTGTCTGGCTTTGCTTTCGGGAACTTCGTTTCAACCCGTGGGTCTGCATCCTGGGCGGAGTCGCCGCTGCGCTGAATATGCACGCGTTTTCCATTGCCTGCTGGGGATTGGGTCCGTGGATTATTTCTTTCGCGATGATTTTTTTTGCGATGGCTGCGTTGGTCACGCCACGAATTTCGAAACTCTGGATCAAAGGAGTTTTAGCTGGAATGGCGGTAGGCATCGGCTTGATGGAAGGCTATGACGTGGGAGCAATCGACAGCATTTACTTTGGAATTTTCGGATTGTTCGCCGGTCTCGCCGCCGAAAATTTTTCCCGTCGCGCAATCAGCCGAACTCTTTTGGTCATGGCGTTGGTAGTGGTCTTTTCTGCGTTCACCGCTGCTCACACCATTTCAACGTTGGTTGGAAGTCAGGTGAAAAATGTCGGCATCGCCCAGCAGGAAAATAAAACAAAAGAGGAACGCTGGACTTGGGCAACGCAATGGAGTTTGCCCAAGATGGAAACTTTGCGCGTTTTGATTCCAGGAATCTTCGGCTATCGAATGGTCACGGGCGACAGCCAGCTTTACGAAAAATCCTATTGGGGCGCCATTGCACAAACACCCGGTTACGAGACGAGCCATCAAGGGTTGTCGCGTCATTCCGGTTCCGGCGAATACGCGGGAATTTTTGTTTTGCTCCTCTCGATTTTTGCCATTGCACAATCCTTTCGCAAAGAAAGCAGCCCGTTCAGCGCGGTTGAAAAAAGATTTGTCTGGTTTTGGTTCGCCATCGCGTTCGTCTCTTTGCTGTTCGCCTTTGGCCGACATGCGCCGTTTTATCAAATCCTTTTTCAGCTTCCTTATTTTTCGACCATTCGCAATCCGATCAAATTCATGCACCCCTTTCACATCGCGTTGCTCATGCTCTTTGGCTACGGCTTGGAATCAATGGTGCGATTGTATTTCAGCAATTCCAGTCAAGCAGCCAAAACCAAAAAAACTTCCTTTGAAAAAAAATGGATCATCGCCACGTTCGTTGCGTTGGGCGTAATCATTCTTGGCTGGATGAAATACACAGCGTCCACCCAACAAATTATTTCCTATCTGGTGAAATTCGATTTCCAGCCCGGCATCGCCGCGCAAATTGCGGCCTTCAGCCAGGGAGAAGTAATGTGGTTTGTTTTATTTTTTGCCGCCTCTGTAATTCTTATCTGGGCAATTTTGCGCGGAAAATTTGCGGGAAATCTGCGCGTCGCGGGAATCTTAGCCACCACCTTGATTGTATTTGATCTGTCCCACGCCGACGCGCCTTGGATCGTCTATTTTAATTACCAAGAAAAATACGCCCGAAATCCCGTCATCGACGCTTTGCGCGAACGCCCTTACGAACAGCGCGTCATTGGGATGCTGCCCTTCCCCGTCAACGATTCTTTGTCCATGTTCCAGCAATACGTTTATTACACCGAATGGTTGCAACATCACTTTCTCTATTACGGCATCCAGGCAATCGATGTCGCCCAGGAACCGCGCATCGCCGCTGACAATGCGGCCTACCGCGGAAAATTTATGAGCGCCGGACTGCCCGGACAGCTTCGTCTCTGGCAACTGACCAATGTGAAATACATGTTTGGCCTCGCTGGCGGTTTTGCCGATTCGCTCAACCAGCAAATTGATCCGGAAAAAAAACGATTCAAGGCCGTGATGCCTTTTGCAGTTTCGCAGGAACGGCAGGCGGGCGCGTTTCTCGTGGAGACGAATTCCACCGGCCCGTTTGCGCTCCTGAAATTTGACGGCGCTCTGCCCCGCGCCAAACTTTTCGGTAATTGGCAAACCCTGACTAACGATGTGGCGGCCTTGGATAAATTGGGTGACCCCGCGTTTGACCCGTTTCAAACTGTTTTGGTTTCAAGCGTCATTCCTGCCCCGGAAAAAACGGCTGCGACCAATTCGAGCGAAGGAACCGTTCAGTTCGCCAATTATCATCCCAAGCGTGTCACGCTGACTGCGGAAGTAAAAGCGCCGTCAGTTTTGTTGTTAAACGATAAATTCGACGCCGACTGGAAAGTATTTGTGGACGGGGCTGAAAAACCGTTGCTTCGTTGCAATTACCTGATGCGCGGTGTGCGACTTGATCCGGGAAATCACAAAGTCGAATTTCGCTTTTTGCCCCCGGTCAACACCCTTTACATCAGCATTGCCGCCCTCGTCATCGGCCTGTGCCTCTGCGCATTTGTGGCCTTTCGTCGAAAAACCGACGTTCTGCCTGAGAAAATTTAGCGGCAACATTGACGCCTAAAGTCCCGTCGGGTGATCGAGAAAAACCCACGGGACCCGGAATTTTTTTGAAAGATGCGCGGCGAGCGCTTTGACGCCGAACGTTTCTGTCGCGTAATGTCCGCCGTAAAAAACATTCACGCCCAATTCCTCGGCGAGAGCGTAAGTCCAATGCGGGCCTTCGCCCGTGATAAACGTATCGACCCCTTCACTCGCGGCATTTTTCAGCTCCGCACCTGCCCCACCCGTCACGATTCCAATTCGCTCGCAAAAATCTTTTCCGCCGGGAAGAACGGTGGGCGGTTTGCCTAAAACTTTTTCGAGCCGCCGCGATAATTCGCCACGCGAAATTTTCGTCGCGGTTTGCAAACCGATGAATTGTTCCTTCGCAAAAAAGAACGGCTTGAGATTTTTGAAACCAAGCGCGGCCGCGAGTCGCGCGTTGTTCCCAAGTTTTGGATGCGCGTCGAGCGGCAGGTGCGAACTGTAAACCGCCAGATTATTTTC
>JBDSYB010000343.1:0-3488 GCA_039925885.1 Verrucomicrobiota bacterium | reverse complement strand
TTGCCCGACCAAAAACTTCAGACCGTAAACTGACGAAAATTTATTCTGAAACCGGCGGTTTGAGCGGACGACCGTTGCGAAATCGTAGCAACGAAATGATTCACCACATCTATAAACAGACTCGCGGTGCGTTGCCGATCATCGGCGTTGGCGGGATTTTTGATGCGGACGACGCGCTGGCGAAAATCATGTCCGGCGCATCGCTCATGCAGATTTACACCAGCTTGGTTTATGAAGGGCCAAGCATCGCAAAGAATATCGTAGCGGGTTTGAAAAAGCGTTTGGCAGAACTGGGATTTGCTGAGTTGAAGGATGCCGTCGGAAATGCTGTGCGCTAGAAAACCCCTTAGTCTTCGCGCGGTTCCAGCTTCGCAATCGCCGCCATGATTTCATCGGCGACTTTCTGATAAATTTCCTTCAACCGGACTTTGGAGCAAGTTTTTGCTTCGGCACGAAGTTCCTCGAACATCATCGGCTTGCCATATTTCACCGCCACGCTTTTCGGTTTCGGAAATTTGATCTGTTTGCCGTAAGCCTCAAAAGTTCCGAAGACGCGAACAGGCACAACGGGCGCATCCGATTTAATCACCGTCAAGCCGATGCCAGATCGAGCCGGTTGCAATTTTCCATCGAGAGTGCGTGTTCCTTCGGGAAACAAAATAATTCCTGCGCCGCCACGCAATCGGTCCAGAATTGTTTTTAAACCCTTCGCGCCGCCGCCTTCGCGATCCACCGGGACGGCATTCCACGAACGAAGCAACGCGCCGATTCCGGGAAAGCGAAAGAGAGATTCACGCGCCAGGAAATTGATGTCGCGTTTCAATCCGCAACCGACCAATGGCGGATCGATGAAACTAGCGTGATTGGCCGCGAGAATGACCGGTCCGCTCGTCGGAACTCTCTCTGGATTGTAAACGCGCCAGCGAAAATAAGTGGCATACATCAGCCGGAAAACCGACCAGCCGACGAAATAACTAGGATTCATTTCGACGCAGCTTTTTCCGCCGCGCGTTGCGAATCCTGCTGCAATCCTTTTCGAACTTCGTCGATGATAATTTTGCTCGTTTGCTCGACGGTTTGACCGGAGTTGTTAATCACCATCGCACCCAGCGCGACCATCAATGGCGCGGAGGCACGCTGACTATCGCGTTGATCGCGCACCGCAAGATTCTCATCCAAACCCTCCGCCGAGCGACGCGCCGAACGTTCGTGAATACAGGCGTCGAGATAAAATTTAAAATTCGTTTCTGGAAAAACATTCGTGCCAATGTCGCGTCCTTCCATGACCAGATTTCCAAATTGAATGCACTCGCGTTGCTTGAGTTTCATCCACTCGCGAACTTTTGGAAAAGCGGCGATGTGGGACGTCGCGGAAGTCACTTCGGCGGTGCGAATTTCTTTGTCGGGATAATATCCATCGACCAGCAAATGCACTTTGCCATCGACACATTCCAAAGTGGTTTTCCATTTTCGACAGAGAGCGCTGACCGCTTTCGGATCGTCGATGTCCACTTTTTTTTGCAGGCAATGCCAGGCGAGCGTGCGATACATCGCGCCGGTATCGACGTAAGCGTAGCCGAGCGCCTTCGCCACGCGTTTGGCGTTGGTGCTTTTGCCGCTGGCGCTCGTGCCGTCAATGGCGATGACGATGGGTTGGTTCAAAATTTCGAGTTCAAGATTCGATAGAATTAACAGAATTTACAAAATTAATTCTGATAATTCTGTAATTCTGTCTGATTCTCAGTCTGCAAAAAGTTCTTCGTGCGAAAGCGTTCGGCCAGTTTTGGCGTCGAGAATTTTTGCGCCGAGTCCGTGCGGCGGCGCGGCTGCAAGTTTCTGGAAAAAATTCGGGAACGTTTTTTTTACGCACGCAGGATTCTTGATTTTAATCCCCGGAACTTTCAATCCCAGAATCGAAAAACACATCGCCATGCGATGGTCGTTGTAGGTTTCGATTTCCGCGCCGTGAAGTTTTGAGGGATAAACAGTGAGCGTGTCGCCTTCTTCAATGACTTTCGCGCCGCATTTGGTGAGTTCAGTTCGCAAAGCGACGACGCGTTCGCATTCTTGAACGCGAAGTCTGGCGAGGTCGGTAAACTTGATTTCTCGGTATGCGAAAGGAGCCAGGACGATTGCTGTCATAATGCTGTCCCCCAAATCTGTTGCGCGCGACACAGCAATCGTTTCGAACAAATGAAAAACGATCGGAAAACGGTTATCAATTTGCATTTCAGTGACCGTATTGAATGACGGTTTGATTACTCCGTAATCAACGAAACTGATTCTTTCGATCATTGCGGCTGCCCATACATAGCTATTGCTGCTCGCATCCGGTTCGATTGGAAAATTTCCGCCTTGCTTTGGAAAAACTTTAATCAATTCCGAAGTCATGGCGACGTAAGGCGATTCCTCCGCATTTTCTCCCGTAATTTTAATTTCCCAATTTCCAGTTTTCGCGCAGAGCAAAAGTGCCGAGGCGAATTGCGAACTTTCTTCGATGCTGACCGTAGCAGCCGACGTGAGGAGGCGGTTTTCACTGCGAGAAACGTTTCCCGCCTCGTTACCGCGGCGGCTACCAAAAATTCTCACTGGCAATTTGTCATTCCCGTTCTCCGCTTCCACGCGATAACCCAGTTCTCGCAACGCTTTGAACAAAGCCGCTTGTGGACGTTCATGCATGCGCGCGACGCCGTGCAATCGATAAACGCCTTTTCCCAAACAAACGAACGCCGACAAAAATCGCGCGGCGGTTCCGGCGTTTCCGACAAATAATTCCAGCGGCTGCTGTTCAGTTCCACCGGGCGGAATCGCGCCACCTTTGCCGTAAACGGTGATCGTCCGATTGCAGGCCTCGTTCGGGTCGGGCGCGACATTCACCATGAACCCGAGTTCCTGCAAACACTCGACCATGATTTGCGTGTCCTCGCTCCAAAGCGCGCCTTGCAAGGTCACTTCACCCTCGGCCAACGCGGCCAGAATCAGCGCACGGTTTGTAATGCTCTTGGATCCGGGCACAGTGATTTCCGCGTGAACCGGTTTTTCCAGCGGAACAATTTCGATGAGATCGGGCAAAGGCATGGAAAAATTAGGGGCAACCACAGATGGACACAGATGGACGCGGATAAAAAAAGAATTTCTTCATCTGTGTTAATCTGCGTTTATCTGTGGTTTTCCTTCCAAATAAGTTTTGTTGCGCCAATCATCTCGACGCTGTTTCGCTTTTTCAAAAAACTCTTGCATCGTTTTGGTGTCGCCGCTGTCGAGCGCGTGGCGGAATTCTTCCAAACCTTCGATGAAAACGCCGAGGACGCGCGAAAGATTTTTTTGATTCGCAGCAGCGATGTCACGCCACATTTCTGGTGAGCCGGATGCAATGCGCGTGGTGTCACGAAAACCGTTGGCGCAAAGCAACGCCTGTTCTTTGGAGTGAGTCGGACTCAAAACGTAGTTCGCGAGTTCCGCCGCGATGACGTGGGGCAAATGGCTGG
>JBDSYB010000342.1:0-3953 GCA_039925885.1 Verrucomicrobiota bacterium | reverse complement strand
ATTCCGGTGGATTTTCAACGGCTGCTTAAACAAGGTGACCTTTCCCAAAACGTTTATCTGGAAGCCGACGATTTTGTTTACATGCCTGCGGCAACTTCTCGTGATGTCTATGTCATGGGCGCGGTCTATCAACCTCGCGCCGTTGCTTATTCCCCGGGCCTGACGCTGGCGGGCGCCATTGCCAACGCGGGCGGAAAAATTCAATACGCTTATCTTTCGCACGTCGCCATTGTGCGCGGATCTCTCGCCGACCCTAAAATTGCCATCGTCGATTTTAACGAAATTCTGAAAGGAGAGGCCACGGACATCCCGCTCGACCCCCGCGACATCGTTTATGTTCCGTTGAAGCCCTATCGCATTTTATCGCGCTACGCTGATTTGATCATGACCACGTTTGTCAGTTCAGTGGCCATTAATGAAGGCGCTCGTGCGGCGGTGAAAAACGCGCCCCCGACCACTGGCATCCTGATTCCATTCGGGAGCACGATCAGCGTGACACCCAGCGCAACCCCAGTGCGATAATTCCCACTGCTTCGTCCGGCGCTTGAAAATTATTTACACCATCCCCAATGCAGTTGAGCATAGGGCTGAGTCGGGCACGTGGCGGAATTGGCAGACGCGATGGACTTAGGATCCATTGGAGAAATCCTTGCAGGTTCGACCCCTGTCGTGCCCACCATTTTTTCAGCAAATTTTCCCGCCGTTTAGTGTTTCAAGTCGAACCCGAGCTTGTGTGCCAATTTATGAAGACGCAGATGCGCGCAAAAACTGTGTTGCAGATGAAGCACCGAACCACAATGGACGCAAATCACCACATGCGCGCGCGCTCCTCGATCCTGCGTCTCCAGTTCCACCAGATCGAAAGAAAATTGGCCGCAGCATTTCTGTTTTTTCATCGAGTGCAAGGTAGTCTTGGATTATACATTTTCAAATTTCCACCGCGACTCGTTAACAGCCAATTTTTTTCCCAAAGCGGTTTCAATCGCAAATGGAGGAAACCCTCTGAGCAAAAAGAGCAAACGGAATTTACAATAAGAAAGTTTAAAAACTTTTCGCCAACCCGCCTGAACTTTTCTTCCCTTGCCCACATCGAACAATTGTGAATGGAGCGGAATTGTTTTACTTCTAAGCCGACATGCATTACTTCTGCAATCCCTTCCAGGCCAAGACCCTTTTCTTTTGTCTGTTTTTCATTTGCGCTACTCGTTACGCAAATGCTGCTGCCGAACTGAACTCAGGGCGCGTGCGGGAAATCGCTTCCTTTCTGCCGTCGCATGCTGTCGGCGTCGGGCAACCGGCCACCAACCGCAAAGCGTGGAATGAACTCGCAGCCCTGCCCGTTTACCAAAACTGGCTGAACGGTTCGCGCCAGAGTTTGTTGGAACCTCTTCCAAAAGTGACGGATGATTTGTTTCTCGATTTCTCTCATTCCGGCAATCGCGAACCCTGGCAAAACATTGAATTTCCCCGACGCAAGCGAATGGCGTCGCTCGCCCTCGCTGAATGTCTGGAAGATAAGGGCGCGTTCCTCGCCCCGCTCGAAAAAGCAATCAAAGAAATCTGCACCGAGCGCACCTGGGTTTATCCAGCGCATGACCGCAATCTGGACAATTTCTATGGCAAGACTAACAACATCGACCTTGGTTCTTCTTGGGTCGCGTGGGAACTCGGCACCATTGATTTTCTGCTGGCGGATAAATTGTCCGCTTCCACCCGGAAATTGATTCGCGATAATTTGCAGCACCGCATCTTTCAACCTTACCGCGATATGGCAGAGGGCCGCAGGTCAGAGGACTCATGGATGCGCCGGAGCAATAATTGGAATGCCGTTTGTCTCGCTGGTGTCACCGGGGCCGCGCTCTCCGTACTTGATTCCCCAAAGGAACGCGCCTGGTATATCGCCTCAGCGCAGTTTTATATCCGCAACTTTTTGAATGGATTTACTTCGGACGGCTACTGCAGTGAAGGTGTCAGTTATTGGAATTACGGTTTTGGGCATTTCATCATGCTGACTGAAGCGGTGCGGCAAGCCACTTCCGGCCACGTCGATTTTTTAGCCGATCCGACCACACACAACCCGGCCATGTTCGGTCGCAAAATCGAGATTCTTAATGGCATCTACCCTTCCATCGCCGATTGTCATCCAACCTCACAACCCGATCCCGCCTTCGACGCCTATATTTGTCGCCGTTTGAATGTGAAGCCATGCGCCGTGGGCGGCACCATGTTCCGCAGCGTGACCTCAAAACTATTTGCAACGGTGTTGTTTTCGTTTCTTCCCGATGACCTCCCGCACATTGCCAGCAAAGCCACCGTTGCTGAATCCCCGTTACGGAGCTGGTTCCCTGAAGGCGGCGTTTTGATTTGCCGACCCGATGCCACCGCAAAAATTCCTTTTGCCGTTTCTCTCAAGGGCGGACACAACGGCGAGAGCCATAACCACAACGACCTCGGTAGTTTTATCGTATTGGTGGGCCGTTCCACCGTCGTGACGGATCCGGGCGCAGAAATTTATACCCGAGAAACATTCAGCACGAACCGATACAAAAGCGATGTCCTCAACTCCTTTGGTCACGACGTGCCAGTGGTCGCTGGCAAATTGCAACGCGCCGGCCCTGGTGCAAAAGCGCGCGTTCTAAGGTCTGAATTCACCCAGGCGAAAGACATCTTGTCGCTCGACCTCAAGTCCGCCTATGCCGTGCCGACATTGCAACGATTGGAACGCACCTTTGTTTTTCAACGTGACAAACTCGCGCTATCCGTTCACGACGACGTGGAATTTTCGACACCCGAATCTTACGAAACTGCGCTCATCACGTGGGGCGAATGGAAACAACTTTCCACGAATGAATTTTCGATCACCGACGACAAAGGAGCCGCTCGCGTGAAAATCGACACCGGCGGGCGTTCATACGCCATCAATCTCAAACCACTTAACGCCAAGGTCGCTACACTGAAGAAAGCGACTCACATTGGCATCGTCTTGCAAGAACCGGTCACCAATGCGAGCGTCGTCCTCACCATCACCCCGCTTATCGTGGGAAAATAAATAAGAGGGGACTTACAGGAGAGAAAGACTTCGAAACGAATATCACAAATTTTTCTAAAAGCGGAATTGATTCCTGTGCTGATTTCACAATTGGGGTAACTTTCTCTGCGAACTCCAATATGGGAAAAACAAATGACCCTCTCAAAGCTTCCCTGATTCTGTTTCTGGCGACGATTTTTTGGGGGTTCAGTTTTTTGTCCATGAAGGCTCTCGGATTGACCCAGCAAAAAATTCTGCCCGACGGGAGCACATGGTTTTTTGCGGCGCTTTCGCTGGCAGTCAGGTTTGGAATTTCATTTCTCCTGTTGGCGTTGTGGTCACTACCCACTTTGCGAGGCGTGACCCGCCGCGAATGGTCCCAAGGCGTGGGACTTGGTTTGGTCGGCGGTGTCGGCTTGCTTTTCCAAATGGATGCGGTCAATCACACCGCAGCCACCACAGTGGCGTTTCTCACCCAATGTTATTGCCTGTTCATTCCCATTTTTATTGCTCTGCGCACGCGGCGCTGGCCGGGAAAAAGTCTGGCGTTCAGTTGCTTGATGGTGGTCAGCGGAGTCGCGGTCTTATCGAAATTCGACGTGCGGCAAATGCGTTTGGGACGCGGCGAAATGGAGGCTATCATCGCCTCGATGTTTTTCACGGCGCAAATCCTCTGGCTGGAACGGCCCCGGTTCTCTCAAAATAATACCAACCGCGTCACGGTGATCATGTTCTTCGTCAATTTACTTTCCATCCTGCCAATGTTTTTCCTGACAAAACCTTCTTGGGCGGATGTTACCGCCGTCAGCAGTTCCACGCCGGTGTTTTTATTTTATGCAATCCTGACGCTGTTTTGCACGTTGGCGGCTTACACCATGATGAATCATTGGCAACCGCACATTGACGCGACGCGCGCGGGACTGAT
>JBDSYB010000341.1:0-12296 GCA_039925885.1 Verrucomicrobiota bacterium | reverse complement strand
GAAGCGCATAATGTTTTCCACTGAAAACAAGCTAAGGTTTCTTCCTCCTATTGGAACAAGGTGCGAAGACTCCATGACGATCCAAGGCTCGTCAAATATAATTTTCAATTAATTTTCAAAGGGAATTTCGAGGAAAATGCGAATCAACGCGAGAATTCAACTAATCTTCGTCCTAAAAACAATCATTTTAAAAAAAGGACAGAGGCAAATCCACACCGTTCTCTTGGAAGGGGGAATCTTTTCGGGACGAAATAATGGCGGAGAGAGAGATTCGAACCCTCGGAAAAACACTACATCGAGAAGAATATAAATTTCGTAACGTCCTCGCAGGCCCGTAAATTCTCCTTCGTTGTTTATCCTTATGATAAATCCTTCGGAAACTCCAACCAGGAATTTGTGCTGTTCAGAATCGGCTGATTCGCCAGAAAACTGAAAACTCCAAAAGCTTGGTTCACCCATTTACCCGTTTTGATTCGAAATGCGTTTCAGCCGCTTCGATCAATTCATCATCGTTGGTAACGGATTTTGGAACTTATCACTTGCCAGCGGAAATAGCAGATCGACGCCTTTGGTCTGGGCTTTTTGAAATTCAACCTCGCGGCATCAGTATGTTCGGCGCGTTGTTTTAACAACCCTTCAATCGTCAGCAGTTGCGCGCACGGAAATTTTTATTGGCTCAATCGTAGGAACTGCTGCGTGCCGGAGATGGGATTGGTCACAGTGTTCTGGCCGTTAATGACAACGGGCGATGGAAGGTTGGTATTCCAGACCGCTGGCGAAACAAGGTTCGTCGTGGATTGCAACGTGAAACCGGTCGAGGGCGCCGACCAGGAGACCACCACCGAATTCTCTGTCGTGCTCGCGACGGTGAGCGACGGCAGGATTAGGCACGAATATTTGATCGTCGCGCAATCGTAATTTGCGCCGCTATACCAATTCCCCGTCACGAACACGTTGCCGCGGCCGTCCACGACAACGGCTTCGTCCCCACTGTTACCCGGCCCATTGTAACGATTCGTCCACAACGCCACGCCCGCTCCCGAATATTTGATCGTCGGGTAATCGGAATATCCGTTGGTGTCATACGAAGACCCCGTCACGAACACATTGCCGCTGCCAGCCACAGCCACAGAGTTGGCTACGTCACTGCTGTTCGCCGACCCGTTGTAAATGTTCGTCCAAACCGCAATTTGGGCTTGAACTTTGGAGTTACCCAGAATTCCGAGTAGCAGCGTCCCGGCGAAGAGAAAAAGTTTGGGTAAAAAACTGCTTTCACTTGCGGATTAGACCATTTTTCTCCCTCTCGAATTGTGGCTTGAATGCGTAAAAACCAACCCTCGATTTTTTACGGTTTTGGCCTGTTTTGCGGAGTTGCAGATTTGTTTCGAGTTGATATTCGGGCGCGGCTTGTTCAGCTTAAGAATACAACTCATGCAACAAATTTGGGCAATTCTGTTTCTCAGCGCTTTGGTTCTTCACGCGCAAAACAATCCTCCCCTGACCCACGCTCATTCCCACAATGATTACCAGCAAAAGCGGCCTTTGCTTGATGCGTTGGATCGCCAGTTTTGCAGCATTGAGGCCGATGTTCACTTGACCAATGGGCAACTTTTAGTGGCCCACGATCTTAAAGATGTTCTTCCGGAACGCTCGTTGGAAAATCTTTATCTCGCTCCGCTGTTGAAACGTGTTCGCGAAAATGCCGGGCGGGTTTATCGCGACGGTCCACCGGTGGTTCTCCTCGTGGATATCAAATCCGAGTTGGGCGTGACTTGCGCGGCGTTACAAACGCAACTTAGTAAATATTCTGAAATGCTGACGAAATTCAGCGCGGGAAAAATAGAGACGAATGCGGTGACGGTTATTTTGACGGGGCGCCGTTCGGTTGAATTGATGAGCCGTGAAACCAATCGCCTCGCCGCGTGTGACGGTCTCTTGAGTGACTTGGATTCAAATTTGCCAAGTGCGCTGGTTCCCTGGATCAGCGCGGAATGGAGAAAGAGTTTCGTTTGGTTGGGTGATGGAGCGATGCCCGCAGAGGAAAAGCTGCGCTTGCGACAACTCGTGGAAAAAACACATCGGCAAGGACGGCAATTGCGCTTTTGGGGCACGCCGGATCGCCCGGAAATCTGGCGTGAACTGCGAAGCGCTCAAGTGGATTGGATCGGCGCTGATGATCTAGGCGGGCTGGAAAAATTTCTGCGCTCGACCGAATGACGGCGCTTTTATCCCGCTTGAAAGAGACGAAACTTCGAGCCTTCAATCTTGCCTAGGACATTTTGTTTCCTAAACTGGTCGTTGAATTGCTAGGGAGTTACGCCAAGATAAAGGGTTTCGAAGGTTGACCGCCTTTGGGACAAATGATTGTCTGAAAGTTGGAAAGCGCTATGTCGGCCACCACAAATACAGGCGAAGAAGCCCAGTTGACGCAGACGATTGAGATGTTTGAAATCATTACTCAATCGCAGCCGCAGGACTACCAATCGCTGGAAATATTGAAAGAGGCTTACCTCAAGCTGGGCCGCACCCAGGAAGCGGTAAAAACCTCCAAACGCATCGCTGATGCCTACGTCCAACTCGGCCAACTTTCCTCGGCAATTCTCGAATACGAAACCATTTTGCAGCGTGATGCCCACGACAAGGATGCACTGGCTGCGATGGCAGAAATCGAAAGCAAAGCCAACAGCCTTAGCGCTACCGCCAGCGATGCCGAGAGAGTTTCCGATAACCACCAGAAAAAAGTTCCGGGCAAAACACCCGCTCAAACCGATACAATTGATGACGGGCGGCAGGCGATGTTTAAGATTTTCGTGGAGAGTAAATTGATCACGGCGGGCGATTTCGAGATTTGTTGGAACACGCCAAGTTTAACGGATGCGCCCGAGAAAATTTTTGATCCTTTTGTGCAACTGCTCGCCGAGAAAGGACTCACCCCGCTGGACAAATCGTTGCGCTTGATCCTGGATCGGTCGCGTCTCGGTTATTTATTTTTAGAGAAATACGACGTGGATATGGAACTGGCGCGCAGTTTCCCTCGCGAAACCTGCCAGCGCTGGTGTGTTTTGCCGTTCGACCGCATGAGTAAATCGGTCTTGGTTGCGACCGCAAACCCTTTCAACAAACAAGCGGCGCTGGAACTGCAAAAGGCAACACCGCACCGTATCCTTTGGTATATCGTGCCTCCGCTCGAGATCACCAAAGTGCTAAGGAAAGTTTTCCGCTAAACCACTATGCCTCCTGTAAAATCATTTGGAGAACGCATCGCTGACGCCCTGGTCGAGGACGGTTTGCTGACCACCAAGCAAGTTGAGGAGATGGTCGATCTGCAGAAGAAATCGGGCACTCGTCTCCATAAACTGTTAGTCGAAAAATCGCTCGTCACCGAGCAGGACATGGTCGTTTCCATGGGACGGGTCTTGAACACGCCGCCTGTCAATCTGGCCCGCATCTTCATCCCGCCCGACATTGCGGAACTTTTGCCTCGGGACATCGGCCTCAATCACAAAGTTTTGCCCGTGTCGCGTTTGGGAAATAAAATTTTCCTCGCGATGGTTGATCCGCTCAACGTGCTGGCCATCGACGACGTCAAACGCATCACGAAGCTTGAAGTTTCACCGATGATTGCTTCGGAGAAAGCGATTCTCGATAAAATCAACAATCTGGATTCCAAGGCCAACAGCATGGAGGACATCATTCAGGATGCCCAAAAACTCGCGGACTCGGAGGCGGAAGCGGAAAATCTTGAAGTCTCCAAAGAAGTTGTTGAGCAGACGGATATAGGCCAGCTCACGGCCTCCACGGAGGAAGCGCCCGTCATCAAACTGGCCAACCTCATCATCGTGCAGGCCATTAAAGACCGGGCCAGCGATATTCACATCGAGCCTTTTGAAAAGATGGTGCGCTTGCGCTATCGCGTGGACGGAGCGCTTATCGACATGCCGCCTCCACCGAAGAATTTGCAGGTCGCACTGGCCTCGCGGCTTAAAATCATGAGCAGTCTGGACATCGCGGAACGCCGTTTGCCGCAAGACGGGCGAATGCGCGTTAAAGTGGGTGGGCGCGACATTGATTTGCGCGTTTCCTTTTTGCCCACGTCGCACGGTGAAAAATGCGTCTTGCGCGTTTTGGATAAATCGAACCTTTCCGCGAGCATGGATAAACTCGGCATGGATCCCGATACTTTTCGGCGCTTCAAAGCTGCGGTTGATGCTCCACATGGTTTGTTGCTCGTCACAGGGCCGACAGGTTCGGGAAAAACCACCACGCTCTATTCCGCTCTCAATGAATTAAACAATCCTGAATACAACATCGTCACCGTCGAGGATCCCGTCGAATTCCAAGTGCCCGGCATCAATCAAGTTCCAGTCAAAAAAGATATTGGGCTGACGTTTGCCAACTCGCTCCGCTCCATTTTGCGTCAAGACCCCGACATCATCATGATCGGTGAAATCCGCGACACCGAGACTGCGGAAATCGCCGTTGAATCCGCACTGACGGGCCACCAGGTTTTGAGCACCATGCACTGCAACGACGCACCCGGCGCCATCTCGCGACTCGACGACATGGAAATTGCGCCTTTCCTCATTTCATCTTCTGTGATCCTCGCGTGTGCACAGCGCCTAATGCGCCGGATTTGTTCTTCTTGCAAAGAGCCGGTGACTTATCCGATCAAAATGTATGAGGAACTCGGGATTAATCCGAAAATTCTGGAGGGTGTAACTCTGTATCGTGGGCGTGGTTGCGATCGCTGCAAAAATTCCGGCTACAGCGGGCGCGGCGCTATAATCGAGGCCATGACGATCACAGACGAAATTCGCAAACTCATCATCAAACGGGCCAGCGCCCAAGACCTCGGCAAACTCGCGGTTGAACAGGGAATGAAAACCCTTCGGATGGCTGCGTTAGACAAAGTGCGCGAAGGAATGTCCACTCTGGAACAAGTTCTCGTTCTCACTTCGTCGCATTAGAACGCGGCGGCCCGCATCGCAGGGGGTCAACCAACCTTCGCTTTTTATTTATGCAACTAAAAAAACTGACAGAATCAGAGCAGACCTGAATTCTCCCAGCGGATCTCGATTTGTTCGTTTGTGAGCATGTCAATCGAAAAAGTTATCCCTGAAGAAATAGAGCGCTCGAATAATTACGAATTCAGGCTATATTTTGAAATTCAAGTATGGAACACATTTGACTGGCTCGATGAAAAGTAGGTATAAAGTATTTATCGGTTCTATTTTTTTGGCAGCAGCCGTTGGTTTCATCGCCATTCGAACAACGTCACGCACCCGGCGTCCTAATGAGAAAACTTTGGCGCAACCTCCCCTTTCACAGAACAACTTAAGTCAGCCCTCCAATCAGTTGGGAAGCTCCGCATCTGCAACTGGTGCTGCGTTTAAAAATCAGCGGCTTTGGCAAGCGCTGGCCGTGAAAATTACTCAAGGCCATCCCGAGGAAAATCGCGCGGCACTTCTTTCGTTTTTCGAAAATCAGTTTCGGTCGCCCTCAAACCATCTTTCCGCAAACGAGCTTATTGAGTTTCTTGAATCTGGGGAAGATGCGTCCACCAGCCTGGGATTTCGGGTGGGCGCCGCTCATCGCTTGGAAGAATGGCCAACCTTGCGGGTCGCCGCCTTGGATTGGCTGGGAACTCTCGATCCTGCTGCTGCCGCCAGTTACGCTGAAAAAATTTTTAACCAAGAGAAAAGCGCAGATGAATTTGCCATTGCTTTGCGCAATTTGGCGTTTGGCCTTCCACAGAATAACGAAGCATTGACCCAACGTTTCGAGCAATTGCTCGCGAAAGAAGATTGGAAAAACGTGCCGAGCCAAGGGTATCTCGAGGCGTTCGATATTGCTGCTTATCTTGTCAATCCGGATCTCGTGCAACCGCTTTCTCACAATATCAGCGACACTCGGAACGAACCATTGCGCAAGGCGTCCTTTGTCGCCTTGGATCGAATGGCTCAAGCAAATCCGAAATTGATCATCAAACAACTTTTGGCAAACGAGTTCCTGCAGAACTCGCCCTTCACGCGGGCGGGCCTCTTTTCCCACGCCGATATCCGTGACCATGAACAAAGACAATTAGTCGAGTCGTATCTGCTCAATACTAAAGTTCAAAGCCAGGAAATTTCCTCTTTCGCGGAAGCGTTTCCCAATGGAAGCGCAACGCTGGTTTATGGATTGGTCTCGGAGAACCGAAGCCCATCATTTTCTGATCTAGCGCAACAAGACCGAAGCTCGCTAAAGTGGGTTCGAGAATGGTTGGGAGATAAGCGATTTGCGTCCAGGCAACCTGAATTGCAGAAATTGGAGTCCAAGCTGGAGAGCTACGTCGCCTCGGCTGTTCGCGGAGGAATTTTGCCTACCCCATAGAGACAAATGCGCTCAAATTTTCGATTGTCCACCCAAAGATTTCTGGGGATTGCCCTGGTCTTTATCGCTTTCAACCTGGAAGCCGCCTACACCCCTGAAGTAGTCTCTACCGAATTATCCCAGACTTATCCCTACAACGTAACCGGTTTACTAAGTGCGACAGAAGCAGGAAAAATAGGGAGTGGAGCGGTTATTAGGTATCCAAAAGTAGTTATTTCCTGTGCGCACGTCGTATATGATTTTGGCTGGAAAAATGGCAATTATTTCTTTCCCGCTTGGAACTTAGGGAGTTTTCCCAGTCGTTCCCAAGGCGTTCTGCTCCGCAGCTATTGGCATTTCACCAGTTACTCGTCCGGCACGTCCGATCGAGATTTCGACCGCGATTTTGTCGCCCACTATGCCTACGAAAATATCGCGGAAGGTCGCTATGGGCGGGCTTTGGAGGACGGGCGGGAAGGATTGCGATCAACTCTTCCGAAGTTGATTACGGGATACCCGGGTGGACTTTATCCTTCGGGTAGTCCTTTTGAAAACCGTTTGCATCAGACAGGTCCGTTCAGTCTGCCATTTATTCCCAGTTCCTATTCGACCTATTTGACCATTAATGAAGTCTCTACCGGTGCAGGCAATAGCGGCGGACCTACTTGGGTCAATAACTCTAATGATTGGGCTTTCGCGGGAGTTTTAGTTGCGGGTTTGGAACGCAGCGAAAATGATGGAATAGATCGCGCGGGAGTTCGGGCAATCGAGGCTGCCGCATGGGATTTGGTGGATAAAGCTTATGTGTCGGCGGGAGGTTGTTCAAATTACCTGAAGACGGCTTCGGCCACGTTTGGCTCCACAGCTTCAACAGGAACCTTCGACGTTACATCGACCGGTGGTTGCACATGGGCGGCTATCCCCGATCAAAACTGGATTCATACCACCAATACAGCCGACGGCAATGGAGTGGTTAACTTTTTTATAGACGCCAATCATAGTGGCACGCCCCGGAAAGGTAGCATTTCAGTTGGAAACCGTTCTTTCCAAATAACGCAGGATTTTCCGCAAATCGCCGGAAGCTACAAAGGGTTTTTTCATGACGTCAATAACACTAAACTCTCAAGCTCCGGATTCTTGAGCGCGAAGGTGACTAGCTCTGGAGCTTTTAGCGCCAGAATTCAATTAGAGGGGAAAAGTTATGCGTTAACAGGGGTGTTCAGCCGGGAAGGATCGGCGACTGGAGTAATTTTGCGAAAAAACCTGCCTTCGCTCGAAGTTAATTTACAGGTGGATGCCTTCTATGAAATAATCATAGGAGATCTCGATGGTGGCCTGTGGTCGGCGAATTTGGATGTAGTTAAAGATGGCTTCACTTCTTTAAAACGAGGAGGCAAGGCCCCAAAATATACCATGGCCTTTCTGCATAATTCCGAGAAAGTTCCCTCGGGAGATGGCATCGCCACTCTCATAGTTTCCCCAACGGGAGTAACACAGATTCGAGGCGCGATGGCGGATGGCACCCGATTCTCCCAAAAGAGCTCCGTGTCCGCTTCCTCTAAGTGGCCTCTATATATTCCACTCTACAACGGCAAGGGTGTGCTCTTTGGTTGGAATACCTTCAAGCAAGACGGGACGATTACAGGAAATTTGACCTGGATAAAAAATGAAGGTTCCCGAACTTTTTATCCAGACGGTTTTACAAACGATCTTCAGATCGCTGGGTCGGTCTATGCGCCAGTTCTAAATCAGACATGGGGGTTGGATTTTATAAATGGCCTTGTCGTTCTGGAGGACGGTAATCTTCCAGGTCCTTTGTCCAACTTGATCACACTTGATCAAAACAGCGTGCGAGCCGATGTCGGTGCAATAGTGGATGTGAATTTAAGATATGCTTTGCCAACTGGCTTGGTCAAAGGCAGTTTTATTCACCCCGCCAATGGCAAAAAAACTTTGGTAACTGGAGTTGTTTTGCAAAAGCAAAATGAAGTGCGGGGATTTTTTCTGGGAACAAACCAAAGCGGATCTTTTTTATTGGAAAAGAAGTTAAACTAAGTTCATGCGTTAGAATACGCGGCGACGGCTCGGTAACGCTGAGTCCACATCAACTGGTTTGATCGCATGGCTGGGTTGCCCAGCAAACTTTACTCCTCCGTTCAATGGTTGTTACCTTTTGCCATAGGCTTGCCACTTTTGTAATGGACAATTCTTAGTCCCTGCGGAACTTTAGATTCGCACCATGTTCCAATTGCAAAAAACCTTTCTTGCTCTCGCGTTGGTGCTGGTTCCTTTTGTTTCGCCGGCCCAATCTCTAAGCGTCAGCAGACTTTCCGCGCATCTTATCAACTTATACACCGCCGGTTCTTCGAACATCGTCGCTGGACATCCGCGCACTTTGAAAGTGCTTGGTTTGGATTCGGGTTTTCCGACCGGAATGTTGCAGTCCATGCGCAATTACAAAGCCGTCGCGCCCACGGGCAAAATCGTGGTGCGGATTTACACACCGACTTATTACTCGACGAACGACAACCCCACCACCAGTGCCAGCGCGTATTGGAACATCATGTCGAACGCGCTGAACACGATTTCGAGTTCCGACCGCGCGCTGATTGATTTTTTGGAAGGGCCGAATGAAGGCGACACGCCGACGCTTGGTTATCCGTTCGACAACGTGGTTTATGCGTCGCAATGGTTCAATCAATTCTGGACGAATCTCACGCCGCGCATCGTAGCGGCCGGTTACAAGCCTTGCATCGGCAGCATCGCCGTCGGAAATCCGGGCGGAAATCCATCCGATTGGCAACCGCTGCTCGCCAACTTCGTACCGGCGTTGCGCCAAGCAAAAGCGGCGGGCGGCGCATGGAGTTATCACGCCTACACGATCCAATACACGACCGATGTCAGCGCGGAGATTTATTATTCGCTGCGTTACCGGCAGTTTTACAGTTACTTCGCCGCGTCGTTTCCCGACCTGGTGGACATGCCGTTGCTCCTGACGGAAGGCGGAGTGGATTACAACGGCACGGCTGCGACTTCCGGTTGGCAAGTGCGCGGCACGCAATCGGATTTCAAACGCTGGCTTAATTGGTTCGATGGACAAATGCAGCAGGATTCGTATTTGCTCGGCTGCCAGCTTTTTGAAAATGGAGATCCCGGTGGCTGGTCGTCATTCGATCTGGAACCGATTGCCAGTTGGATGAAAACTTATTTGCTTGCGCCAACGAATGCTCCGCCCGCGCCCAGTGGACTCGCCGTAACAACTGGAACAGCGAGTGTGACGTTGACCTGGACGAACGCTCCGTTGAATCCGACGAGTTATAATATCAAACGTTCTTCAACGAACGGCGGGAATTACACGATTATCGCGAGCAATGTCACGACGGGCGTTACGAATTCAAGTTACACAGATAATTCTGCGGCGAATGGCGGGACTTATTATTATGTCGTGTCCGCAGTGAATGCGAACGGTGAAAGTACAAATTCATCGCAAGTCACGGCGGTGATCGCAGGTCTTCCAGATGTTGTCATCACATCGCTTTCAACGAGCGTGAATCCGATTTACGAAGGGAACGGAGTTGTGTTTCGCGCCACGGTGAAAAATCAAGGTGGGGCCGCGACGCCCACTGGCTCCGGCAAGGGAATCGGCATCGGTTTCAGTCTCGGCTCATTTTTTTGTTATCGCGGCGCGGATGAAAATCTTTCTCTGGCAGCAGGGGCGTCGCAATTATTTTCCGCGAACGGACCGGGCGGCGCTTTTACTTGGACTGCGGCCCTTGGCACTCACACGCTCAGTGCAACCGTCGATGATATCAACCGTTTTCCGGAAGTTGACGAGAATAACAACACATCCGTCACAAATTTCGATGTAGGCATCCGAATCAATTGTGGCGGCGTGGCGACCGCATCTTCTTTTTTAGCCGACACGAATTTTTCAGGCGGAACAACTTTCACGACGAACAGCGTGATTGACCTGACTCTTGCAACCGGAGTTGCGGCAGCGCAAGCAGTCTACCAATCCGAGCGCGCCGGAGATTTCAATTACGTTTTGACGAATTTGAATCCGGGAATGATTTACGCGCTGCGACTTCACTTTGCCGAATTGATTTACACAAATGTTGGTCAACGCGTTTTCAACCTCGCAATCAAAGGAACGCAGGTTTTGACGAACTTCGATATTTTCGCAGAAGCGGGCGGAAGAAACAAAGCGCTGGCAAAACGTTTTCACGTTGCGGCAAACGGCAGCGGACAAATCAGTCTTCAATTCACCTCGGTGATTGGACAGGCGAAGTTGAGCGGGCTGGATCTTATCAACACGAACGCGATGCCGAATGCGTTGCCCGTATTTCTGCCAATCTCAACTCAAGTTGTGAACGCCAACAGCACCTTGAGTTTCACCGCGAAAGCCGTCGATGCAGATCAGCCCGTGCAGACATTGGCCTATAGTTTTTCTTCGAGTCCGCCAGCAGGAGCATCAATCAATTCTTCAAATGGAATTTTTAGTTGGATGCCAACGCTCGCTCAATCCCCCGGCACGAATTCCATCTCGCTCCAGGTCAGCGACGGATTTGCAAGCGGCACGAAAATTTTCCAGATAATCGTCGTCGCGCCGCCGCGCTTTTCGCAAATCATGAACGCGCCTGACGGAACGCTCACGTTGAATATTTCCGCGTTCATCGGAAAAACATATCGCGTGGAATTCAAAAATAATTTGGACGATGCTGACTGGATGCCGTTGGGCAGCAACATCGTTGCGAGTTCATCCTCGATTTCCATTCCTGACAGCACGATTGGAAACGCCCACCGATTTTATCGCGGGGTGCAGTTGGATTAAAAAGGAGCGCGGGACTTCACGCCGCTTCAATGTGGAATGTCGAGGGAAACGCGCACTCGTCCTGAATTTTCAAGTTGAAGCGACCTGAAAATCGCGCTCCGTTATTTTGCGGTCTCCAACGAACTTACTTTTAAATCATCAAACTGAATTGGTGTTCCTGAATACGGACTTCCCCAAATCGATGCGCGTCCCGCAACCGGTTTTGTTTTCTCAGTATAAATCAGGTGCGTTTCATTTGTGTCATGCAAGCTTTCCAGTCGGATGATTCCTACTATCATCCATTCGCTTTCGTTGACTTTTCGGTTTTCCAATCGAAGCGTGATCCACGAACCAATTTTCCCCTCGAAGGGAGCAGTCCCGACAACCTCATCGCCTTTGGTAAGTTCCAAAGCCTTTTTCGCCGGAGAAATCTGGAGTTTGTAACCACCAACACCATTCAACCCAATTGCGAAAGTTGGAAAACGACGACCCTTCGGCGTCCCACGAAATTTCGCGCTGACCGCAACATCTGCCTCCACCGTCGGGCCAAACAACACGCTGAACGTTTCCAACGGCGCACCCGGAAGCTCAAACAATTTGTTGGTTCCGTCTTGCTTCACGGCAAACCCCCCATCCAGCACCAGAAATTCGCTCGGCACTTTTTCCAGTTCCGCTTTCTCGAAATTATTTTCGTAAAGAGTTTTTTCGACAGGTGAATTTGTTATTACTTCCTGCGCGCGACAAGCTGTTGCGATAAGCACCAAAGTTAGGGTGAAAAATATTTTCTGTTTCATGTCTCAATTATTTCGCAGTGACTCCATCAATTCACCGCGCAACGCCAGCGATGTTGCGGCCCATGTCCAAATCATTCCACTGGCCAGCACCGCGCCCAACGTCACCGTGAGCGAAAGATACGGCAAATCTCCTCGTGGCGAAAGCAGCGCCGGCAAAACTGCCACCAGCGCCGCCGCCACGCCCAAACCAACTCCCAAACACAACAACGCCGCGTGTTCGCTCAACACCAGCCAGCGCAAGCTGCGTTTGCGAAAACCAATCGCGAGCAATACGGCCAATTCGCTGCGGCGTTCCAGAACATTTCGCAAAACGACAATTCCCATTCCCGCGCTGCCGAGCA
>JBDSYB010000340.1:0-2686 GCA_039925885.1 Verrucomicrobiota bacterium | reverse complement strand
GAGCTTCAACCGTTGGTGCTGAGCTATAAATCGAATCTCGTGACGCAGTTGGAAACTCTTCCCCCGGTCAATAAAGGCCGCCTCCGCAGTGCCAAATTTCAGGTGGACAGATTGGAGGCTCAAGTGAACAGCGTTCTCAAACCTATGGCCCTGAAGACGAATTCCCTTGTGCGGCAAACTCAAGCGCGACCCACCAATGCGCCGCGAGCCACCATCCTCTCGACCGCGCCGCCAGAACCGAAGTTCGAGCCGACAACCAATGCGTTTGTTGTCAATCGTTTTGTCAAAATTCCTTTTGAACGATTGACGACCAACGGCGTTAAAATTTTTTCACATCGTTACAGCGAGGAAAAATTATTGCTCGATTTTCGCTTCGAACACATGGATGAATTTTACAATCGCACTCCGGTTGCGGGTGCGGCCATCTGGGATCCAAAAAACGAAACGACCGAGTTTGTTGTTTATCCTCCCGCAGAAAGTTATCGCGGCTACGTCGGCTCCATGTTCGAGGAAGCCGAGTCGGGTCTTTACGCCGAATTGCATCAAGGCGCTCTTTACTTCGCGGACTGGGCAAAAATTTGGAAATACGATTTCAAGACCCGACTCTGGCAAAAGTTGCCAATCCCGGTCCAAACTCTCGCGCAATTATTTACCGTGGATGGCCGTCTCTTTGCCGCAACGGGCGAGAGCATTATCGAATTGCTTGATGGTGGCCAAGGCTCGCGCATTTTAGCGAGCACGCGGCGAAGGCCAAGCGCGTCGCTGCTCGATTCATTTGAAAATCTTGGAAAACCCGTTCTGTTTGCCGGGCCGAATGGCTCTCTGCGCACGTATGTTGGAAAAAATGTTTATGCGTGGAACGGACAGAATTGGAGCGTCGGCACCGAAATTCCAGGGTCTGGGGCGACCCGTATTTTCGCGGACGGCGTTTTGTTTCAAATGGAATCCTTTCGTCAGTCGAGTCAGGTTTGGGTGTTTTCGAAGGATCAAACCAACGCCGAACTGTGCCTCGCCGAAGCGTATTGGGAACCTGGTTTTAGCGGAGCGCATTCGTTTAACCCCACAATTTCCGGCTCGGCGAAATCGCTGCGCCCAACGTGGAATGATATGCAAAACATCTCAGTCGTCGGCAGGCCCGCCACAATTGTGAATAGTAATTTATATTTTTATCTCGATCACGCGACTCCGACCAACGATCTCAGCGGTCACCAGACATTTATTGAAAAGGATGGTCGTCATGCAAATCTGGTCTATCTCGACCACGAGTTTTCCAAGCCGACCGTCGTGCCACTAAAATTTAATTCGTCCCGGGGACCAGTCCCTAATTCAGTCACCATGAAGGGGGGTTCCGGGCTTCCTTGGTTTGCGCCGACTTGGATTTTTTTCGCGCGCGAAAATCTTTTCATCGGACAAAGCGGCACGGGCGGTTTCTGGCTGGTGCCGTTGCGTGAAATTGAAGCCGCGTTCGCCCCGCAAAAACAAATCCAACGACATGGTAATTTGGAAAAGGCGGCCACGGCGGAAAAACGAAAACGCGCTTTGCTGGCGAAATACGACGCCAATCACGACGGCAAGTTTTCTCGCGCTGAAAAAGATAAAATGTGGGATGACCCGGACGGGCTGGAAGAACTTTGGCTGGAAGTGGACACAAACAAAAATGGTTTTCTCGACGGCGAAGATAATCTCACCGCGTTCGACGTAAACGAAAATGGAATTTGCGAGCCGCGAGAGCTGGCGCTTTTTGTTAAAATTCAAGCCATTGCCGCGCGGGATTTAATCTCACATTTCGATGCGGATCACGACGGATTTTTAAGCGGCCAGGAAATCGAACATATCTCCACGCATGAGGCGGAAAGCAGCAGCGTGCGCCGATTTTATTTCAATGCGCTCAACTGGAATGGTTTCGACGCTGATCATGACGGAAAACTAAGCAGGATCGAACTGAAACAAATGTTGCAGAAGCGCACAATGGATTCCATTTTCGCTACGCAGCCGGATCGGATGGAGATCCGCAGATTGATGCATGGTGCGATGGGACGCCAAATGTCAGATTCCGAGGGCGCGCGAATTGAGAACGCCTTTAAGTTGGCGGTCGAAGAGTTGTGGCGGAAGAAAAAAGTGAATAATCCAGTTGTAAAATAAGTTACGCCGAGCGTGAACGAAGAAACGATTCAGCATCTTTCGCGAGCAGATAAAATTTTAGGTCGACTCATTCGCAAAGTCGGTCCCTGCACATTCAGGCCGGAGAAAAATTGTAGTCCGTTTCAATCGCTCGTCCGCTCCGTCGCTTATCAACAACTCACCGGTAAAGCGGCGGCGACGATTCTGGGGCGCGTCGTAAAACTGTTTCCCGGAAAAAAATTTCCTGAGCCGGAAGATCTGGTGAAAATTTCCGACGACCAATTGCGCGCTGCCGGTCTTTCGCGCGCGAAGGTTGCGGCGGTCAAAGATATTGCCGCCAAAACTTTGTCGGGCGTGGTGCCGGATTCGCGAGCGATTCGCAAATTATCCAATGAAGAAATTCTAGAACGGCTCACGACTATTCGCGGCGTGGGGCCTTGGACGGTGGAAATGCTGTTGATGTTTCGCCTTGGACGTGAAGATGTTTTACCCATTACTGATTACGGCGTGCGCAAAGGTTTTGCGCTCACTTACAAACTGGATGAGTTGCCCACGCCGAAAGAAT
>JBDSYB010000339.1:0-3176 GCA_039925885.1 Verrucomicrobiota bacterium | reverse complement strand
TCGGTCGAAAATAAAGGCGCGGATTTTAAAATCACGGAGAAGCAGTTGCAAAAGCCGGAAGAAATCTACGGGAAGAAAACCTGATAATGGACGACGCAGTTCCATTCGCGAGCGGAGAATATTTTGCATTTTTTTTGCTGCTGATCTTGTCGCGCGGGGCAGATTTCCTCAGCACATGGATCGCCACGCCGAATCTCGTCCTCGAAGGAAATCCCATTGCCAAAAAACTCGGATGGAAACTCGGCCTCGCGTTGAACCTCGGCATGTGCCTGGGATTCGCGTTTTATCCGTTCACTGCAATTATCATTTGTACCACGAGCGTTTTGGTCGCCGCGCGCAATTTTCAAAACGCCTGGCTGATGCGCACCCTTGGCGAACAAGGCTACCGGGATTGGCATCTCGCGCGCATCGCCGAAGCGCACCTCGGCCTTTATCTGTTTTGTCTCGTTGCGCAAACGGCGCTCTTTGCGGGAGTGGGCAGCGCGCTGATTCTTTTCAGGGGACATCCCGTGCCGTTGGCGATTGGTTTTGGCATCGTCGCCTATGCCCTGACGGTGCTCTTTTACACTCTGCTTTCGGTGTGGCGAATTCGGCGAAGTCGTTAACCACAAAACCCGCGCCGTGGACTTTTTTTTGCCAATTAATTTTTCAGCAAAATTTTTTTTAATCAAAATGCGGGTTGCAGTTATGCGTATAGTTCACGATAAAATCGTTTCATGTTAGCCAAAGTCTGTTCCGCTGCGGTCAATGGCATCGAGGCTTATCCCATCGAAGTTGAAGTCAACGCGGGTTGGGGCGAGACGCTGATCGTGATCGTCGGTTTGCCGGATGCGGCGGTGAAAGAATCGCGAGATCGCGTCAGCACTGCGTTGGGGAATTCCGGGTTCAAGTTTCCCATGGGTCGCACGACAATTAACCTCGCGCCCGCCGATATCAAAAAAGAAGGGCCGAGTTTTGATCTGCCGATTGCCGTAGGAATTCTCGCCGCCAGCGAACAAATCGAAACTGACCAGCTTGATAATTTCATCGTGGTGGGAGAACTCGCGTTGACCGGCGCAGTGCGTTCCTGCAAAGGAGTTTTGCCTATCGCGCTTCGCGCCCGTGCCGAGGGAAAAACGGGCATCCTCGTCCCGGCGGAAAACGCGGCGGAGGCGGCGGTCGTGGCAGGACTGCAAGTCATTCCTGTGCAAAATTTGCGTGAGGCCACCAGTTTTCTCGAAGGCTCTTTGAAGATTCCACCGACCACCGTGGACATCAGCAAATTATTTGAGCACGTCGCCAGTGACGAAAATGATTTTGCCGATGTGAAAGGACAGGAATCGGTCAAACGCGCTTTAGAAATCGCCGCAGCAGGAGGCCACAATGTCATTTTGGTCGGACCTCCCGGGACGGGCAAATCCATGTTGGCCAAACGGCTCACGACCATTCTTCCGCCTCTCACGTTGGATGAAGCGCTGGAGACGACGAAAATTCACAGCATTGTGGGCTTGCTCAAATCCGGCCAGGCACTCGTCACGCAACGGCCATTTCGCGCGCCACATCACACCGCGAGCGATGCCGGGTTGCTCGGTGGAAATATCAATCCTACGCCCGGAGAAATTTCGCTCGCGCATCACGGCGTTTTATTCCTCGATGAATTGCCTGAGTTCAAACGGAGTGTTTTGGAAACCATGCGTCAACCGCTTGAAGAAGGAATTGTCACCATTTCGCGCGCGGCGGGCACGATGACTTTTCCCTCGCAATTCATGTTGGTGGCAGCGATGAATCCAACGCCCGATGGAAAAATGCCGGGGGAATCCCGCAGTTCGCCTCGTGAAATTCAAAATTATTTGGGACGAATCTCCGGCCCGCTCCTTGATCGGATTGATCTGCACGTCGAAGTTCCGGCTGTGAAATTTCGCGAGATTTCCGCCGAGAAAACAGGCGAAGCTTCTGCGGAAATTCGCGCCCGCGTCATCTGCGCCCGAGAGCGACAACATCGCCGTTTTGCGGAAAAAAAATCCATTACCTGCAACGCGCGCATGGGCAGCCGCGAACTGAAAACATTTTGCGAACTGGACGATTCAACGAAGGAACTTTTGAAATTCGCGATGAGCGATTTGAACCTGAGCGCGCGTGCCTATGATCGCATTTTAAAAGTCGCTCGCACAATTGCGGATTTGGCGGGCGAAGAAAAAATTGCCAGCGAACACGTTTCAGAAGCCATTCAATATCGCTCCCTCGATCGACAGCTTTGGACATAGGCAGTGAAGGCGAGAGATTTAGGTTGGCTATTTGCACGGAAACATCGCCGCCAGCAACAAGGTTTCCAACAATCCAAACACCGACATGGCAAATGCCAGGACTGACCAGGTGCGCAGCGTTTCTCTTGTCGTGAAACCGCTTAACCGGCTGATGACCCAAAAGCCGCTGTCGTTCATCCACGAAAATCCGAGCGCGCCAAAACCAATCGCGACGAAAAGATACATCGGATGATACGGCAATTCGGTTCCTTGCATCACGCCGACCATCATCGCGGCGGTCGTCAGCATCGAAACAGTCGCGGAGCCTTGCGCAAATTTCATGAGCAACGCCACGCCCCACGCGAGCAGGATCAAATTGATTTCCCGACCAGCGACCGCAACGCGGATGGCTTCTCCGACGCCAGCATGTCTTAGCATCGCTCCGAATGCGCCGCCCGCGCTGGTGATTAAAATAATGATGCCCGCAGTTTCCAACGCGGGACCGAGCAGCGTCGTCAACCCAACTTTTCGTGCTGCTTGTCGCGCGACCAAGGCCATCGCGAGCAATGCGCCCAGCAACAATGCGATGTTTCGATTCCCGGCAAATTCCAGGAGCGCGTAGGACGCGCCCATTCTTTCTTTAAAACCGAATGCCGCAGCAATTGACGCGACGGAAACGAGAACAAGTGGCAGAAGCACCGGCAAAATCGAGGCGAAGAACGAGGGCAATTCGCTTTCGGGTTTGTTGGTGATGCTTTCCAATTCGGCGAGGGTCAGGCCAGCGGTTTCGCGCAAAGGAATTTCGTTGCGGCGATTCAACCACTTCGTTATTTGCCATCCAAAAATGACCGGTGGAATTGAGAAAAGCGTGCCCACAATAACGGACCAACCGAGATCAACTTTCAACGCTTCAGCCATCGCGAGCGGTCCGGGATGTGGCGCGACGAGCGAATG
>JBDSYB010000338.1:0-4194 GCA_039925885.1 Verrucomicrobiota bacterium | reverse complement strand
CGCCTTTATCCACGGAAACTTCCGTGTTGAAATCCGCGCTCTCAATCCGGCGCAAACTCCATTGCGCAACCTGCGACCAGAATTGCCGATACTTTTCCCAGCCGATCCAATCTGTCGCCCACTTCGCCTTCGCATCCGACGTAAATGCCACCGCCCGACCCAGACCATATTGCCAGTGCGCGAGCAGAGGATCGCCTTTGTCCGTGACCAGAGGAATTTCCGCGCGCGCTTTCGGCGTCGTGCAAACGTAACCCCGCAAGATCGGATATTCCGCTGCGCCGATGCCGCGGATCAGTTCGCTCGAACTGGAAAGCTGCGGTTTAAACGGCTCCTCAAAAATTGCAGACTTCAAAATCACCGCCGCTTCCTTGATAAAAATTTGCGGCAATTGCCCCGGCGAACGCACGTCGTAAAAACGTCCGCGCCCCTGGTCAGCCATCCATGTCATCGTCTCGGGCGAAACATGCCCGCCAATCATCACAGTGCTAATCGTGATTTTATCTTTAACGATGTCCTGCACCAGTTGCTGCTTCGGCGCCGCCGGATCCCCATCACTGAAGACGACCATGTGTTTCAAATTTGCCGTGGATTTTTTTAAAGATTCATGGGCCATCACCATCGGCCCCTGAAAATCACCCATGTCACCCGGATTCATCCCCGTGATTTGTTTGCCCATTTCTTTTTTGTTGCCGACTTTCGCGAGGTCGTAGAGCCAGCGATTTTTTCCGTCCCACAAAACGATTCCCATTTCGTCCTGCGGGCCGAGTGAATCCAGCGCGGCAAAAGCAATATCGCGCGCCCATTGATTTCCGTTGGGAAATTCCGTGGCGTGAACGACCAAAACCAACGCGCCGCTCGGCAAAACTTTCTTGCTGTTGAGTTCCATTTCCACGGGCAGCGTCGCTTCGAGTGGTGTGCCGCGGTAACTCCCCGCCGCATAAGTTTGATCGCCGCCAACGCATACGAGGCCGACGCCAAAATCGCGCACCGCGCTCTCGAGAAGTTTCATCGCGTCCGTTCCCAGATCACCGGCGGAAACGTTGCTAAGAAAAATTGCGTCATAACTTTGAATCTCCGCGAGCGTCGCAGGAAATCCGCTCACATCGGCCGCTTTCACTTCCAGCTTCGAAGATTGAAGCGCGACAACTAACTGCGCGTCCGGTTTCGGCTCACTTGAAATAACCAGCACGCGAGGATTTCCGCGCACATGGACAAAACTGCTGGCGCGATTATTCTGCGGCAACAAATCGCCCGCCGCGTCAAGTTGCACATTGTAACTGTAAAAACCCGGCTCGTTGAGCGTCTGAGGAAAAGTGAAAAGATTTTTCCCCGCAACCAGTTCGACTTTTTGTTCGCCGAGAAATTGTTCATTGCGATAAAGCCGCACTGTGGCCGACTGAGCCTGATCGGATTGCGCAAAAATTTTAACTTCAAACGCCTGTCCCTTTTTTACATTCCCCGGCAACCCAAGTTTTTGCACGGCAACATCATTGGCCCGCGCGATGCCGAGCGGCACAACGTCCAGCGTCACACCAAGCGACTTCGCGGAAAGCAGGGCCGCGCTGGCGTCGCCCATGTTTTCGTTTCCGTCAGAAAAAAGAACGATTCGTTTTTGGCCCGTCTCAGGAAATGCCGCCGTGCCGAGCCGGATGGCGGCAGAAATATCGGTGCGCTCGGTTCCGACCACAGCTTGAATTTTTGGCAGGCTAACCGCCGCGTTGGGTGTGAATTCAATTCCTGCATCCGTTCCAAACACGAGCGCGCCCGCCTTGTCCGTGATTTTTTTCTGCGCGGAAAACTTGAGCACCATCTCGCGCGCTGCCTCCTGTTGCGACGAGGGCACGCTGTCAGAACGGTCGAGCAGAAAGAAAACATTCATTCCTTCCAACGGCTTTTTCCATTGCAGCCCAGCGATGGCCAGCACCAGTGCGAAGACAATCAACGTGCGCAAAACAAAAACCGTCCAACGACGCCACGCGCTGATTTGCACATCGGATTTCCATGCGAGCCAAATCACCCAAGCCATCGCCGGAGCGAGTAGCAGTAGATAAAGCGGATTGGTGAATTGGAAGTTCATCGGGTAGCACCCGCGTCTCGCGGGTGCGTAAAGACAAAGTTTTCTTTGCGTCTGGTAACACCTGCCTCCGGCGGGTACGACTCTGTTGCGAGGAAAATATTTGTTTTGATTGCCACGGACCCGCCGGAGGCAGGCGCTACCCGTTCGCGTCTCACAAATTTCTGCACGCGATGATTCAACGCGTCGGCCACATAAAGATTCCCGTGCGAATCCAAATCAATGCTCCACGGATTCGCAAATTGTCCGGGCGCACCGCCAGCGTTGCCTAAAATTTCCACTGGTTGATTTTTCTCATCGAATATTTGCACGCGGCTGTTTCCAAATTCACACACGAATCGAAAGCCCTTAGCGTCAACCCGCACATCGTAGGGATAACTCAATTCGCCGAGACCGCTGCCGGCCTTACCGAAGCTACTCAAAAATTTTCCGTCATCGGAAAAAATCTGAACGCGATGGTTACACGAATCAGCGACGTAAATTTGATCTTTGGAATCAATGCCCAGACCTTCGGCGCGATTGAATTCCCCTGCTCCCTCGCCCGGTTTTCCAATCGAATTCAAAAAAGTTTTACCGTCCCTCGAAAAATGTTGAACGCGCTCGACCAAACCATACTCAGTCACAAAAAGTTCGCCGCGCGAATTGACCGCAACAGAGCGCGGGAACATCAACTGACCTTCGTTCGTTCCTTTGATTCCCCATTGTGAAATCATCTTACCATCCGGAGAAAAGTGATTCACCCGCATGTAGTGCGGCTCAACCACCACGATATTTCCGTCGAGGTCCCGCGTCATTCCTTTTGGTTTTCCTAAGTCAGTTTGTGGCATCTGCCAGCTCGTTAGGAAAACTCCATTGGAAGAAAACTTTTGCACACGCCCCGTCATATCCACCACAAACAAATTGTCATTTTTGTCGAGCGCGAGAGAACGCGGTTTGTTGAATTGCCCCGCGCCCGTCCCGCGCGACCCAATGATTTCAACATGCGTGAAAAATTTACTGTGAACGGGAAAGACAATTTCGCTCCGGTTACCGTTTGAATCTGAACAACCCGAAAGAGTTATTCCCGCCAAAAAGACCGCAGCACAAATCCAAAGCTCCGTAGGAGCGGCATATTTATAGAAACGGCGTCTCGAGGAATCAAAGCTCCGTAGGAGCGACATATTAATAAAAAGCGCGCCGAATCCATTGGATGCCGCTCCTACGGAGCGTTGATATTTTAAAAGCAATTTCACTATAAATATGTTGCGCCTACGGCGCTGCCCGATTCCAACGCATTGGCACCATTTTGAAAACGGCCAACGGTAAAACCGCCAACATCAACAGCAAAACACACAACGCATTCACCTGGCTGTTGTGTCCATAATGCAACAGATTAAAAACGCGTAGAGAAATCGTTTCGCTTCCCGGCGGCACAATGAGCACCAACGTTTCGACATCCCAAAGACAAAACAGGTAACTGACATACCACGCGACGCAGAGTTGTGGGAGAATTTGCGGGAATTGAACGTGACGAAAAAGTTGCCAGTCTTTTGCGCCCTCCAGCCGCGCAGCGTCGGATAAATTGCGATCCGTCGTGCTCAAGGAATGCGCGACGATATTCCAACCGGGCGCAAAATAACGGAGCGCGAACGCGAGAATGACAACTCCGATACTCTGGTAAAACGAGACAAGTGGGCCGCGATTCAAAAGCCAGATCAAAGTAATTCCAAGCAATACGCCGGGAATCAGAAATGAAATCCACGAAATGATTCCAAGCGGCCAACGCCAACTGAGCAAAGAACCAATGACGATCACGCTCGCGGTGAGCGCCGCCAGGAAAACCGATTGAGACAAGGCGCCTTTGCCCGCCTCCAACGCGGGCAGAAAATTTGTCCACGTCGCATTTGCCAAAACAAGGTTCGACACTGGAAGAATTGCAGAGAAGAAAATTGCAGCGACGCAACTAATGCCTCCAAAAATAAACCAACGCGCTCCGAGTTGTCGGCGAAACTGCTTTGCGGAAATTTCGTTTCTCTTTGCCGTCCAAAAAACATTTCGTTCGCGAAAAAGAAAAAGTAAGAGCAGCGGCGCGGCAATCATCGGCCAGCAAAGTTTCAGGGCGGATTGATAATCGAATGTCG
>JBDSYB010000337.1:0-17484 GCA_039925885.1 Verrucomicrobiota bacterium | reverse complement strand
TGCGGATCGTATTCGGAATGGTGGCGAGGATCGTGTTCTCCAAACGGTCACGGAGAGCGCGGACGCGAGTGTTTTCCTCATCGAGTTTTTCAACGGCCAAATCCGCCGCGCGACCAAAGGCCACGATGTTCGCGACATTTTCGGTTCCGCCGCGTTTGCCACGTTCCTGATGTCCGCCGATGACGTAGGGCTGATATTTCGTGCGCTTTTTAACGTAGAGGCAGCCAATTCCTTTAGGCGCATGAAGTTTGTGCGCGGAAAGCGAAAGGAAATCGCAGCCGAGATTTTTCACATCGAGTTTGATTTTGCCCGGCACTTGCACTGCGTCGGTGTGAAACAAAACGCCTTTGCTTCGGCAGATCGCGGCGATTTCTTCGATGGGGAAAATGACGCCGGTTTCGTTGTTCGCATACATCACGGAAACAATTGCGGTGTCGGGACGAATGGATTTTTCAAGCAGATGAATATCGAGCGAGCCATCGGGTTCGACTGGCAAAAACGTGACTTCACAACCTTGTTTCTGGAGAAATTCGCCGAAATTAATATTGGCCGAATGCTCAACCGCAGTTGTGATAACGTGTTTTTTCTTCGTGGTCAGCATGGCGCTTTGGATGGCAGAATTATTACTTTCCGTGCCGCAACTGGTGAAAATAATTTCCTTCGGATCGGCGTTAATCAGCGCGGCGACTTTCGCGCGGGCGTCTTCCACATGTTTGCCAACTTGCGAACCAAAATGATATGCGCTCGAAGGATTGCCCCAAAATTCTTTCAGAAATGGCACCATCGCATCGACGACTTCGGGAGCGATTCGGGTCGTGGCATTGTTATCGAAATAGTAAACTTTTCTCTGCGTCATAAATCTGGGTCAGTCTAAGCGTTGTGGTCTGAATCGCAAGGCGCGTGTTTGCCAGCGTCGAAGTCGAACTAATTTAGCGAATTAAAGCCCGGCCAAACCGAGAGAGCGCACAATTCTCTCGGCGATCTGGCGTTGTCGTTCCTGTCCTACCGCGCCGCGTTTGCGCGGCAGTTGTTCCTTTGGCGCGGAAAATATCAAATCGCATTTGCAAAGTGTTTCCCAATCCAGCCCGTCGGCTCCGTTCAACAAAACTTCGTCGGCTCTGGCCGGGCGGGACACGCGCTGGCTCGTGCAAAGCAACACATTGATCTTTGGTTTGTTGGCGATTCGTTCGTCCGTTCCAACAAAACGGCGGGATGCTCGCCCGCGCCGGGAAAATTCCAGGTGTAAATGTCAAAAGGTTTCATCAGTCGTCAAAAGAGGGCGTGCCTTGAGCTTTGGTGGCGGCGTCTTCGATTTTTTCCCATTCGCTGTCGCGCTTTTTGTAAAGTTCCTTCAAAACGGATTTCGGCCACGGCTCAACATTCGTCACTCGTCCGGATGGTTTTTTGACGGATTCTTCTTCGATCACTTGCGGGAGATAACGCCGCAGGGTGATGCGAATCAGTTCTTGTTTCTTGTGCGGCTTTCGTCGCGTCCCTTCTTCAAGTGTGGCAATGAGCGCTTTCTCGAATCGCACCGGCATGGGCTTGGTCGCTGACATACTAATTATGTAACACATTGTTCTACAAAATCACAACTACAACAAACCGTTTAGGCAACATTTTATTATTGTTCTCCGCCAACGGTCATTCATCATTCGCGGCTCGACGAATAAACCCGTTGACAAACCAAACCAATGTGCAAAACTAACTAACATTAGTGACAAACTTATGATTAACAGTTCGACCCCTGAAACGCCAGCAAAACCGTTGACCCGCAATGAAGGATTGAAAGCCGCTCACCCGTTGTTGGAAGGAACCATCGCGCAGACATTGGCCAATCCTGAACTGGAACGTTTTTCCGAAGACGACTACGAATTTCTCAAGTTTCACGGCATTTATCAGCAGGACGACCGCGATCAGCGCAAAATCGCCAAGCAATATATTTTCATGGTGCGCGGACGTTTGCCCGGCGGCGTGATGCAATCGAGTGTTTATCTCGGCTTCGATAAAATGGCGTCGGAATATGCGAACAACACGTTGCGCATCACGACGCGGCAAGGTTTTCAATTTCACGGCATTGTCAAAGGCGGCCTTGGAAAATTCATGCGCGGCGTCAATGACGCGATGGCCACGACACTCGCAGCTTGCGGCGATGTGAATCGCAACGTCATGGCACCGCCGACTCCGGCGACCAGTCCGGTCGTCGATGAAATCCAAGGTCACGCTAAAGAAGTTTCCGACGCGTTGCTGCCGAAAACGCGCGCGTATCACCAGATTTGGGTTGAAGGCGTGGAATTAAATCTCACCAAAGAAGATAAAAATTTCGTCGATCCTCTTTATGGCAAAACTTATTTGCCGAGAAAATTCAAAGTTGGTTTCGCGATTCCACCGTTGAACGACGTGGACGTTTACACGAACGACCTCGCTTACATTGCCATCATCGAGAACGGAAAATTGCTCGGCTACAATTTGCTCGCGGGCGGCGGCATGGGCATGAGTCACGGCAACGCGGCCACGTTCCCGCGTATGGCGGATGTGATTGGTTTCATCACGCCCGATCAATTGGTCGAAGCTTCCAAAGCAGTTTTGACGGTGCATCGCGATTTCGGCGACCGCACGAATCGCAAACATGCGCGCTTGAAATATGTCATCGACGAAAAAGGCGTGGAATGGTTCCGCAACGAACTCGAAACGCGTCTCGGTTACAAATTGCCACCAGCGCGTCTCGTTCATTTCACGAAACAAGGCGACATTTACGGGTGGCAAAAACAATTCGATGGCAATTGGTTCCTCGGCTTGTTTGTGGAAAACGGGCGCATCAAAGACGCTGCCGATTACCGCTTGAAAGCCGGGTTACGCGCCGTCGCGGAAAAATTCCAACCCGAAACGCGCCTGACCGCTTCGCAAAATATTTTGTTGGTCAACATCAAGGAATCCGACAAAGGCGGCATCACCAAACTTTTAGCTGAACACGGCGTTGCCGTGGAAAATCAAGCGAGCGTGATTCGACGCGCCTCGATTGCCTGCCCCGCTCTGCCGACGTGCGGACTTTCGCTCTCGGAATCCGAACGCATCATGCCCGAAGTTTTGACGAAGATGGAAGAAGTCCTCGCCGAAGTCGGTTTGCGCGATGAAGAAATTATTTTTCGCATGACGGGTTGCCCGAATGGTTGCGCGCGACCTTACATGGCCGAAGTCGGCTTTGTTGGTCGCGCTCCGGGAAAATATCAGGTCTATCTCGGCGGCAACGAATCGAGCACGCGCTTGAACAAACTCTGGAAAGAAAGCGTGAAAACCGAAGATCTCGGCCCCGAATTGCGACCACTGCTCACGCGTTTCAAAAGCGAACGCAACGGCGCAGAACGTTTCGGCGATTGGGTGGATCGCGTTTGGTTCAAAGAAAATCCGCCAATTATAAAAGCTGCTTAATTCAATGTTAGGCGGCATAAACCATATTACCGTATGACTGCAACGACTAAAACGGCTTGGGTTGGAACGGTCGGATTATTGTTTGGCCCATTCGTCTTCTTTTCTATTTGGTTGCTACCCACGAAATGCGGAGTTCGATTCGGCCTCGAAGGACTTTGTTTTCCCATTCTCATTATGAGCGTCATGGTTGGTCTGGGCTTCCTTTGGTATCTGCCGATTCCATTGATCGTCAAGTTTTGTGCAAGTCCTTTTTATGGGTTTCTGATGGGCTGCACATTGTTTGCTTTTTGGTATCACCTTGGAGAGGGAGTTTTTGATTTACAGATGAGCGAGCTGCTGCCTGACAAATCGTTGGAGCCAACAGCCGCCCCGCTTTCGGGTTTAGCGTGGCTCTTCTTTCGAGCCATCGGTTTATCCGGCTGTGGCTCAGATCTTATTGGTTATGCGAAAACGTGAAATCTCTCCGATTGTTACTTTTTCCAAATCTTTTGCCGAAGCGGATTTGGCTGAACGCAAGTTCTGGCATTCACGCACTCCGCAGGAACGACTTTGGCATCTGGAATATTTACGCGAATTAAATTATGGATCCGAAGCATCTACCGCCCGACTTCCGCGAGTTCCTCGTGTGTCTCAACGACGCCGGAGTTGAATATCTGAAACCTGCGCGGAACCGCGTAGCGGCGTCTCGGCAGAGCGCCGCAAATCTTATGAAATTCAAGAATGCGGCGCTCTGCCGAGACGCCGCTACGATTAACCAGTCATTTCGGAGAACCGATTTGGAAAATTTACCGTGATCGCCGAAATTCAAAATCCAAAACCGCCGACCAAACTGCTCTGGGAAATCCAGTCGGACGCGAAGCTCACGCCTTCCTACGTCAAATGGCTCGACGAACAATTCGGCAAAATGACGACCGAAGAAGTGTTGTCCTGGGCGTGGCAACGTTTTGGAAATCGAGCGGCAATCGGCACGAGTTTTCAAGGCGCTGGTTTGGTGATGATTCATTTGGCGCGACAAAGTGGATTAAAATTTCCCGTGTTCACGCTCGACACCGGTTTGCTTTTTCCAGAAACCATCGCGCTAAAAAAACGGTTGGAAGATTTTTTCGGATTTGAAATTGAAGCGTTGGTTCCCGACCTGTCCGTCGAACAACAAGCCGAAGCGCAAGGGCCGGAATTGTGGAAACGCGATCCTGATTTGTGCTGCACGATGCGCAAAGTTTTGCCGCTGCGAAATAAATTGTCCGACCTCGATTGCTGGATGACGGGATTGCGTCGGCAACAATCGCAATCACGCACGGACGTTGGCGTGATTGAACTTTATAATTTCGATGAAACTGCTGGGCACGACATCGCGAAATTAAATCCGATGGCGAATTGGTCGCGCGAGGCGATCTGGAAATATATTGCCGACCACAAAATTCCTTACAATCCGTTGCATGACCAAGGCTATCGCTCCATTGGTTGTTTTCCTTGCACGCAAAAAGTCGCGAGCGGCGAAGACGAACGCGCGGGACGTTGGACTGGATTCAAAAAAGTGGAGTGTGGCATTCACACCTTCATGTCGAAGAAAGTGGATTTTCAAATTTGACCGAATATACGATTTGGGATTTACGATTGACGCGCCGCACAGCCTTTAATTCGTAAATCCAACATCGTATATCGAAAAGACAAAATATGGATTACCTATCGAAGTTAGAGAACCAGAGCATTTACATCATGCGGGAGGCGTTCAACAAGTTTGAAAACCTCGCGATGTTGTGGAGTATCGGCAAAGACTCGACCGTTCTGCTCTGGTTGGCGCGCAAAGCGTTTTTAGGGCATGTGCCGTTTCCGTTGGTGCATGTGGATACGAGTTACAAAATTCCTTCGATGATCGAGTATCGGGACAAGCTGGTGAAGGAATGGAATCTGCAATTGGTGGTCGGGAAAAATGAAAAAGTTCTGGCAGAAGGCAGAACATTTCCAAATGGCAAGGCCACTCGCGTTGAGTGCTGCGGCATGTTGAAAAAGGATGGGCTGAAAGAAGTTTTGGAGAAACATCATTACACCGGCGTCATCGTCGGGGTGCGGCGCGATGAAGATCCGACTCGCGCCAAAGAAAGATATTTTTCACCGCGCGACAAGAACATGGAGTGGAATGTGGAAGATCAACCGCCTGAACTTTGGGACCAGTTCAAAACCGACTTTGATAAAGACACGCACATTCGGATTCATCCTTTGCTGCATTGGACTGAGCTAAACATTTGGGAATATATCGAACGCGAAAACATCACGGTCAGCCCGCTTTATTACGCGAACGAAAAGGGCGAACGCTATCGCAGCCTCGGTTGCTACCCCTGCACGTTCCCGGTGAAATCGCGTGCGAGCAACGTCCGCGAAATCATCGAGGAATTGCGCACCACGAAAGTCTCGGAACGCTCCGGTCGCGCGCAGGATAAGGAAAGCGAAGACGCTTTCGAGAAATTGCGGCGAGATGGGTATATGTGATCAAGAAGGTGAATCTTATGAATGACGAACCTTTTGCTCCTTCAAATGCTTTGGAAGATTGTTTGTTTAACGCTGCTACCGATCCCAGCGCACGTCCGCAGTTTTATCGGATGCTTCTCGGATCCGAGATTTATTTTCTCACACCGAATGTTCCTGCAAAAACCGGTCAAAGAGTCTTAGAAGCCGACACCGATTTAGCTCTTGTGCATTTTCAGGGTGAAAAAGAAGACTTTATTCCTTTTTTCTCGTCCCTGAAAACACTTCAACAAGCAGTGACGCCGGATAATGGATACGGCTTCATTGCATTCAATGGGAAAACCGCATTTGACATGCTTGCAGAAGGTTCGATGCCGGCAGTTCTCAATCCGGGTTTGACCTACGGCAAAGAATTTCTCCTCGACGAAATGCGGCAGATGGCAGACGGAAGTTTTTTCAACGAAAGACCAACGGTAATTTCAAAGGATAAGCAAATTCTTTTGGGGCAACCAAAAGAATACCCAAACAGCCTCATCAAATCGTTGCAAAATTTATTTAAAAGCCATCCTTCTGTAACAGCAGCTTATTTGGCACAAATGCACGACCCCAGCAGTGATGATCCGCCACACATTTTGATTGGTATCGAATGCCCTGGTCATATGCAGATTGTCGCTCCTGAAGCAGTTCTTGTGGCGCAAGAAGATACTCAACGAACCACCATCGTAGATTTTGTTGAAGTCGGTTTGAAGCCGGGTTCAATCAATGATTATTTCAAAAATCAAACCCAACCTTTTTATAAGTCGGAACCCAAACCTCGATGGAAATTTTGGTGACATCAGACATGAATACAATTCCCTCAGAACAATTAAAAATCGTCATCGTCGGCCATGTCGATCATGGCAAATCCACTTTCGTCGGACGACTATTCAACGACACTGGCTCGTTGCCCGACGGCAAACTTGAGCAGTTGCAAAAGATTGCGGAGCGACGCGGGGTGCCGTTTGAGTGGGCGAATTTGATGGACGGTTTGCAAGCCGAGCGCGACCAGAACATCACCATCGACACTGCGCAAATCTGGTTTTCCACGAAGAAACGGCAATACGTCATCATCGACGCGCCGGGGCATAAGGAATTTCTCAAGAATATGATCACCGGCGCGGCTAATGCCGAAGCGGCGCTGCTCTTGATCGATGCGAGTGAAGGCGTGCAGGAACAATCACGGCGACATGGTTATCTGTTGAATCTCCTCGGAATTCGACAGGTCGCAGTGTTGGTTAACAAAATGGATTTGGTCGGTTTTTCACAGGAACGATTTGATGCGATTGAAAAAGAGTATCGCGTTTTTTTGCAGAGCCTCGGTCTTGTGCCGAAAATTTTTATTCCCATCGCGGCCAAGCATGGCGACAACATCGCGTCTCTCAGCAAAAATATGCCGTGGTGGAAAACCGCGACTGTCGTGGACACGCTCGATCAATTCAACGTCACCGATCTTCCGCACCATCAGCCGTTGCGTTTTCCGATCCAGGACGTTTATCGCTTCGACGAACGACGCATTCTCGCCGGGCGCGTGGAGGCCGGCGCAATCAAAGTCGGCGACAAATTAATTTTCGCGCCGACGAATAAAACCAGCACCGTCAAAACCATCGAACGTTGGAGCGCGCCAAAAAGTGATTCCGCCAGCGCCGGCGAATCCATCGGCATCACCTTGACCGAACAGATTTTTGTGGAACGCGGTTCCGTTGCCGCGTTGGAAACTGCGCCGCCCTACGAATTGAGCCGATTCAAAGCGCGCCTGTTCTGGCTCGGTCGCGAACCATTTCGCAAAGGACGCAGTTACAAACTCAAACTCGCGACGCAAGAAGTGGAGTGCGAGATCGACGACATTTCAAAAATCATCGACGCCTCGACGTTGGAAACCGTGCAACGCGAAGGAAAAGAATTGCGCGTGGGCCGCCACGAAGTCGCGGAACTCACGTTGAAAACAAAACGTCCGGTGGCCTTCGATGCGCATTCGGAAATCGTGGCGACCGGACGCTTCGTCATTGTCGATGGCTTTGAAGTTTCCGGCGGCGGCATTGTTGCCGAAGACAATTATCCGCGCCGCACAGCGGATTCGTTGCACAAGAGCGACAACATTTATTGGAGCCACGGTGAAGTGACGGAGAAACAACGGGCGTTGCGCAACGGACACGGAGGTTGCGTGATCTGGCTAACGGGACTTTCCGGTTCCGGAAAATCCACCATTTCCACGGAACTGGAGCGCGAACTTTTCAACCTCGGCAAACACGTCTATGTGCTGGACGGCGACAACGTGCGCCACGGACTTTGTTCGGACCTCGGCTTTTCGCCGGAAGATCGCAAGGAAAACATCCGTCGCGTCGGCGAAGTCGCCAAGTTGATGGCGAACGCCGGAATTATTGTCATCACCGCTTTCATTTCGCCCTACCGATCCGACCGCGACCTGGTGCGCAAGATTTCTCCGCCGGGACAATTTGTCGAAGTGTTCGTCAACGCGCCGCTCAATGTTTGCGAACAGCGCGATCCCAAAGGTCTTTACGTCAAAGCGCGCGCCAACGAGATCAAGGAATTTACCGGCATTTCCGCGCCGTACGAAGCGCCGGAAAGACCCGAATTGGCATTGCACACCGACAAACTCACTGTCGCGGAATCCGTGGCGCGAGTCATCGAATATCTCGACGGGCGCGATGCTGACACGATGGTTTCGATTTGATTATTTTGCTGGCGGTTGCGGAAAATTTACAAAATTTATTGCAGGCTGCCCGCTCAGAACGCGTTCCAAATCGTCGCATACACATTCCATCGTGCGCGTTTGCGCTTCGTTCGTGAACGCGCCAATGTGCGGCGTCAAAATCACGTTGTCCATTTCGCCGAACGCAGATTTTTCTTTAGGCGGCTCAATTTCGCGCACGTCCAACGCAGCACCGCCCAGATGATTTGTTTGCAGCGCAATGAGCAAGGCCATTTCGTCCATCACGCCGCCGCGCGAAGTGTTGATGAAAAAACTTCCAACTTTCATCGCGGCAAAAGTTTTGGCGTTGAACAAGTGTTTTGTTTCCGTTGTAAGCGGCAAATGAACAGTCACAAAATCGGCGACGGCCAAACCGTCTTCCAGTTTCGTCGCAAGCGTCGCGCCGACTTCGCCGATGTGTGTGGAATTCTCCTCGATGAGCGGATCAAACACGATGATGCGCAGTCCGAAAGCTTTGGCCCGCGCCGCGACCATCCGTCCAATTCGACCGAAGCCGCAGATCAAAATGGTTTTCCGATCCAGTTCAATGCCGGTGCAGTTTTTGCGATCCCACTCGCCGAATTTGGTCGAGCGGTCTGAGAATGGAATTTTTCGCGCCAACGAAAGCATCAGGCCAAGCGTCAGTTCCGCAACGCTCGTCGCATTTGCGCTGAGTGGCGCGATGACGACGATGCCGCGTTCGGTTGCGCATTTAACATCAATGTTGTCCAAGCCAACGCCGACGCGGCCAATCGCCAGGAGGTTTTTGGCATCGGAAAGAATTTCAGCGGTGAGTTGCGTCTGGTTTCGCACCATGACGGCGCGCGCTTCACCGAGGAGATTTTTCAGTTTTGCTGAATCTTTCCAAAGCGCCGGTTCGCGCACGATGGAATATTTTTTCGCGAGCTTTTCAATCGCGGGTGAATCAAGGTCTTCTGAAATGAGGATGTCCATTTGAAAGTCCTAAGGAAATTTTGCTGATAATTGGTAGAGAGTATTATGGTGGCCATCCCAAGACATTATTAGGCGGCGACAGAATGAAAATCCAGTTGAACATACCCGAACTCTTTTATGGCACGAACTCTGAACCGCGCATTCTCAAATGTATAAATAAATTCTGCGATGCCACGTTGACGAAAATCTCTCACTTGCCGTGTTTCTGCTATTTTATGGAAAAGCGATTTTGCACCTGTTTCCGTCACGGGTGGCCCTTCAATTTCAAAGTCTTTATCTTTAATCACCAGAATCGGAGCCAGCCCAACACGAATTTCCAATTTCTCGCCATGCTCAGATTTAAGTAGATGCAAAAGATCGAGTATCGAATAATTGATTTCGTCCATATCGCCAGTCCGCCTGAATAACGAAACAACGGTCAAACTAAACCACGAGTCGTACAATTTCTTCCGTAACTAAATGTAAGTGGTTCTGTGCACCACACGATCTAAATCTTCTCCCAATCAATCGGCTTGGTGATGTCGATCTTCTGCAATTTTTCCTGAACGGCTTCGGGATATTTTTGTGCTGCGCCGGTGTTGAAAATTAAAACGCGATCCGTCTTTTTGATTATTCCCTTTTTCAACAACACTTCCAATGCGCCGAGGCAAACGGCGGTTTCAGGGCAAAGCGCGATGCCTTCGCTCGATGCAGCCATTTGCATGAATTTCGGAATATCTTTTTCCGCCGTGGCGATGGCGACGCCGCCACTTTCGCGTACGGCATCGAGAATCATGAAATCTCCGACCGCCGCTGGAACACGAATTCCGCTGGCAATCGTGGCCGCGCCTTCAAATAATTTTGCAAACCGCTCGCCATTATCGAACGCAGTGGAAATCGGCGCGCAACCTTCGCTCTGGCAGGAAATCATTTTTGGTTTCTTCGGCGATTTCAGCCAGCCCATCGCTTCGAGTTCGGCGAACGCTTTCCACATTCCAATCAAACCCGTGCCGCCGCCGGTCGGATACAAAATTACGTCGGGCAATTCCCAATCGAATTGTTCGGCGAGTTCGAGTCCCATCGTTTTTTTGCCTTCGATGCGATACGGCTCTTTCAAAGTGGAGAGGTCGAACCAACCTTTTTTCGCTTTGCCTTCGCCAACAATTTTTCCGCAATCGTTGATCAATCCATTGACGACAAATGTTTTTGCGCCCGCGAGATAACATTCTTTTTTGTTAATCATCGGCGTGTCTTCGGGCATGAAAACGTAAGCTTCCATTCCGGCGCGCGCGGCGTAAGCGGCCATCGCTCCCCCGGCATTTCCCGCCGTCGGACACGCGACTTTTTTAATTCCAAACTCATTCGCCATAGAAATCGCCATCGCCATCCCGCGCGATTTGAAACTGCCGGTCGGCAAACGACTTTCGTCTTTGACGAGCAAACTTTTCATGCCGAAGTTTGACGCAAGCCGTTTGCAATCGAGAATCGGCGAAATGGTTTCCGTGAGCGAAACGATTTTGTCGGGATTGGAAATCGGCAACATTTCCAGATAACGCCAGATCGTCGGCGGACGACCTTCCAAATCTTTTTTCTTAAAATTTTTCTTCAGCGCAGCGAGATCGTATTTGACCCAGAGCGGTTTATTGCACGCGGTGCAAAGATTGTGGATTTTTCCTTTTTCGTATTTGACGCCGCAATTGGCGCATTCGAGATGAGTGACGAAGTTCATATTGTGATTCAACGAAGGGTTTCCAACCGAGTCAAGAGTTGGCTCTCCCTTCGCTCGCCCGAAGGTTTTTGATCACTTGATTTGTGGGCATTTCATTTTTTCCCGTAGGAAAGCAGATAACCGATCAGGTCGTTAAAATCCTTTTCAGGAATGGCCTCAGAAAAATTGTCAGGCATCAATGAATTTTCGGATTGTCTTTGTTCAACAATGTTTTTTTTCGCCACTGGGATTTCTTTCCCGCTGGAGTCGGCGAAAATTAAAACCTCTCCCTCAGCGCGCCGGAAAAGTCCCGTTACGTTTTGATCATCTTTCAACGTCACATTGGTGTAGCGAAATGCCGGATCCACATTCCGGTTGGGATCGAGAATGTCCTCGATGATTCGATCCACGCCGCGATTTCCCACCCCGTCGAGTTGTGGCCCGACAACCGCGCCTTGTCCGCCAAGCTGGTGGCAAACGGCGCAGTTTTGAGTGAAAACCCGCGTTCCGTTTTCCGCGGAAGATTGGCTGCCAAGAAAGGCAACGCGACGCGACTCAATCAATTTTTGTTTTTCTGCATTCAGCAGAGGCAGATTTTTAGTCAGATTCTCAACGCGCTCTTTTCTGCCCGCGATTTTCGCCGCGGCAAGCTGTTCCTGAACTGCGCTTTCCTGCAACAGACGGGCGGACGCCTTCCCTTGCTCGACAGATTGCAGCAGCGTTTCCGCGCCGTCCTCATTGCTTGCCAGCGCCAACGCGATCTGTTTTTGCAATCGTTCCGGAGCGATATTTAAAACTTCCAGGAGCGCCGTCTTTGCTTCCGGCAGATTATTTTTTGCGAGAACCTGCGCCATTTTTTCCCGCAGTTTCATTGGGGCATTCGCATTCTTCAGGATCAAATTAAATTTCAGGATGTGCGCGTTGGAATTAATCGTGGCCAGCGCTTGAGCGGCCGCCGCGCGAGTCTCGACGTCCGCGTTTTCGTTTTGCAATAACTCGGCTAAGGGCGTTTCCAGGATTTTGAGATGCAACGCCTCCGCTAATTGGGCCGCAAAGATTTGTCGTTGTTCGACCAGATTGGGGATGACCGTCGGCATCGGCACAAGTTCGTCGGGGACGATACGTCCCACCGAAAGCCACGCAAAACCGTCACCCGTGTTGGCGTCGGTGATTTCTAAAAAACCTTTTTTGCCCGCGAATTGTTTTAAATCCCAAGTAACCGAGTGGGCGACATCGTTTCGAGGCGGCGCGGTTTCCATGAGAATTTTTTCGTCGTCGGCTGAGCGCAATCGCAGAAAATTTTTCTTTTCCGTGGGACGTTGGGGAGGGCCGTCGTGGCCGGCGATAAAAAATGAAAGTTGCTCCGGGATGGTGAAAGGTTTCGAACGCAAAATGCCGGTAAGTTTTTCGCCGCCCGGGGACAAGCTCGAAATAAATTGCTGATCATTTGTCCCATCAGCGGAAGCTCGTTTTTCAAGCACCCACGGATTCTTCCCTTCGCCTTCTTTCAGAAAAGAGCTGCGCCAATCCAAAGTTTTTGAATCGACCGACGCCAACAATCTTCCAGCAAGTTCCTCACCCCAATTTGCCGCGCCCGGATCTAATTTCGCGCCGCGCTGCTGCGTTCCTTCCTGCACCGATTTGAAAAGCGCGAGTTGAAAATCCAAATCGTCCGCAAATTTCGCGCGGGCGAATCCGGCCACTTCATTCATGCGAGAAGTCGGAGCGTAACGAGCCGCGTGCCGGAGAAAATCAGAGAGCTTTTCGCGGCTCTCGGAAAATTTTTGAATGTGTTGCAACAAAAACTCCCCGGCTTCGGCGTTGGTGACTCCGCCCGCCACATCGGCCAGCGCGCGTGAATCGGCTTCAGGCAATTCGATTTTCAAAACACTGGCGAACGTTTTGGAATCGAGAAGCTGGTTGCGCAGCGCCATTCTTGTGACGTGCAGCAAAAGCGAATCTTCAGCCGGAACACGCGCCCGCAAAGCCAGCAGCCCCGCCAGCGCATCAGCGGAAACGTGTCGCCCTAAAGCGTCTGCCGCCGCGCGCTGCACATACGGATCTGTGTCTTGGGTGCGACCGATAACCAGTCCGGTCCAGCACTGCTCGAGGCTTTTTTTCTCAGACAAAACCCTCATGACATGAACTCGAACAAGCCGATCTTCGTCCATTATGAGTCGCGAAAAAAGTTCAGTCGATTCGGTGGAATCGTTGAGTGCGTTAAGGCGACTGAGAACCCACAAACCGTGAACTTTCTGAAACGAGTCGGCTTCATTGCTGTTCAACAATTTACGAAGTGGCTTGATCGCGTCCGGGCCGATTTGATCCACCAACTCGTCCGTCGCCAGCATTCGTCGGGCGAGATTGGCGTTACCGAGTTCGCCGAGAAGTTTTTTTGTGTCAGAAGGAAGTTTGAGCAATTCGGAAACTGGGCGCGGTTCACTCGAATTTTTCGATACGTTTTTCGCTGCGTCAGTATTTTTGTCCGCCTCGCTTTTGCCCGTGTAAACTATTCGCCAAATTCGGCCACGCTCGCGATCGCGGCCGGGATGGGTCAAAGCGACTTCGTAATGTCCGATAATGCGATTGTAAAAATCCGAAACGTAAAGCGCGCCATCAGGCCCCAGCCGCAAATCGTCAGGGCGAAACCACGGGTCATCGCACGTCAAAAAATCCGGCTCCTCTTTAGCCAGACGCGTGGAGCCGTGTTCGACAAACGAATCACGATTGATCCGCGACGTCATGACGTTTCCGACGAAAGTATTGTTTTGAAATTCCCTCGGAAAATTGGTTGCCGCGTAAAAAACGATTCCTGCGATTGCGGTTGAGCCGTGACTGTGCTCGCAAATCTTTGGAGCGAAACCGAGGCCGTCGTGGTCTTTGCCAAAACTTGGGTAATAGCCGCCGCGCAAGAGTAAATACACCGGCGAACTGTGGCAATCGGAAGACCATAAATCGCCCAAGGGATCAAACATCAGTCCGAATGGATTGACTTGTCCGTGAGTGAATTGCTCGACATGTGAGCCGTCCGCTTTGAAGCGATAGGTATTGCCGGAATTCAAAACCAGTGTGCTGCCGTCTTTGGCGCGGAGAGACGAATCATTTTTAAAACCGTGATCGGCGTAAATCCAACCGTCGAAACCGCGCCGAAATGAACTGGTCAATCCATGCACATCGTTCTCGAACCCAAACCGTCCGAGAATCAAATCGCGTTTGTCAGACTGGCCATTCCCATCCGTATCGTGAAATAAATAAATATTGGGAATACTAAAACCAATCACCCCGTTTTTATAGGGCAGGAGACCGATGGGGATATTCAAGCCCTCCGCGAAGGTCGTCACTTTTTTCGCATGTCCATTTGCGCCGAAATTCTCCAATACGATAATTTTATCGCGTGCCGGTTTGTCGAATGGTGCTGCGAAGGGGTATTCGCGGGATTGAGTGATCCAAAGACGGCCTTTCGCATCGAAAGCCATGTTCATGGGTTTGCTAATTTCTGGCTCACTGGCGACGAGTTGGATTTCAAATCCGGGCGGCAGGTGAAATGTTTTTTGCTCCTCCGCCGGGGTCAGCGGCTCAGTCTTACGAACGATTTCCGCAAATGGATCCTGGGCAAAAATGCGGGTGGCCTGGAAAAGGCCGAGCACCAAAATGCACACGGCCATCTTCTCAGCGCGAAAGCAAAATAAAGGGTTGAACGCGTTCTGCTTCAAGGTGGTTTTTTTCATAGTTCCAGCGGTTTTTTAAGAGCCTGTTTGAAAAGTAGCGGTGGGCATCCGTGCCTGCCGTAGAGGACGGCATCTTGCCGCCCGGAAAAAACGGCGGAACATTCGGGACGCTCTTTTTGTCCCGTGATGTTTTCGGTTGCGCCGCTTTTTCCGCCGGGCTGGAAGCCCGGCTCTACGTCAGCCAGGATGGCTGACGCTACCGTTTTCAAACAGGCTCTAAAATCTTTCAAATTGGAATTCACAGGCAATATTCGCGACGTTCCTTCAGTGTCCACTCATTTTATCCAATGCTGGATACGGAAATTCTTTGGAAGCGACGTGTTGTTCCCGCAACAATTTTTCCATTGCCGCAATAATCTCAAGATGCTGTGCGGAAACATCTTTGCTCTCGGCGACATCCATTTCCAAATGGTAGAGTGCAATGTGAAAATCGGGCGCGGCATTTTCTTTGTCGCCCAGATGCGTGCGAACGCCCTTCCAATCGGCCAGAAAAAAAATAATGTTCGGCTTTTCAGCGACGGCTAAAATCTGCGGCGCGCAATACGCACTCACGACGAAGATTCCAAGCCAACGAAAAATGAACACGATTCATTCATATTGCATCTTCAGCGCCCCGCCAACAAACAAGAAGCGCCGCGCAAAAGATTTATCACGGCGGAAAAAGAGACAGCTTTAACAGCGACTTGGAGGACGCGCGAACACTCGTTGCGTTCCAGCATCGTCTCGCCATTGAAACGCGAGAATCGCCAGACCAGCACCGGCGAAGGAATTCCGGTCATCAAATATAATTTCGTCAGCGATTCCGATTGCCTCGATATTTTGTTTATTCCGAAAGGTTCTGGTTCGGAAAATATGTCGTTCATGAAAATGCTTGTTCCAGCCGACGGCGTGAAAGGCATCAAAAAATTTGTTCTCGAACACATCGTCGGTGCTGGCGCAAAACCATGTCCGCCGACCATTGTTGGAGTCGGCATCGGTGGTTCATCAGATTTGGTAATGGCGCTGGCTAAGAAAGCTACCACCCTCGCCATTGGCTCTAAAAATCCCGATCCTCAAATCGCCGCGCTCGAAGAAGAATTATTCAACGCGATCAATCAAACCGGAATCGGCCCGCAAGGTTTGGGCGGAAATACGACGGCGCTTGCCGTTCACATTGAATCAGCATGGACGCACATTACCTGCAATCCGGTAGCCGTGAACATGCAATGCTGGCGCGCCACGTCGGCGCGCCCAAATCTGGGCGGACGGAAAAGTGGAAGAAAGATTTTAAAATTGGGCAGGAAATTTACGGTGGCGCTATCAGAAGGTTTTTACACTGAATCGTAAGACCACGGCTTGCGCATTTTTCGCGACAAAAATTTATTCGCCTCTCTGTCGCCGACAAATTGCTCGCGCTTCGGGTCCCACTTTAATTTCCGCCCGAGCCGCAACGCAATGCCGCCAAGATGACAAATTGATGCCGAGCGATGTCCAATCTCCGCTTCGCAAATCGGCTGCTCGCGTGAGCGAACGCAATCGAAAAAATTTCCCATGTGATCGTCGCTGACATAGAGGCGCGCTGCGCCAGACAGCAGCGGGTCGGTCAACATTTCCGGGCGGCTCGCCTCAATTTTTCCGCGCGTCACCCAGATCCAGCCGTCCGTCCCCTCGAAGCGCGTGCCGTGCAATTTTCCGTTCGGATTCACCACGCCGCCGGTAATCGTGTTGTCGCGCGTGCTTTCGCAAGTGTGCGTGACACCGTTCGCATAAACGTAATCAATTTTATACTCAGCAATTGCCGAGTAGCCGCCGGGAATCGGTTCGGAAAGCGCCTGCGCCTCGACGCTCACCGGACCGCTGCGCTCGAAGCCACTTCCCCAGAGCGCGATGTCGTTGTGATGCGCGCCCCAATCGGTCAGTGTGCCGCCAGAATATTCGCGCCAATAACGAAAGGAAAAATGGCAGCGCTCTTTCACATAATCCACGTCTCCCGTCGGCCCTTGCCAGAAATTCCAATCTAATTCCGGTGGCACTGGCGCGGTCGGAAATGGACCTTCGCGTTTTCCAGCGGGGAGAATAACGGAGATATGTTGGAGTTTTCCAATGCGCCCACGGCGAACCATTTCGCACGCGAGTCGAAAATTTTTGTCACTGCGCTGCTGGCTGCCCGTTTGCAAAACGCGTTTGGTTTTTTGCACGGCGCGAACTAATTGTTTGCCGTCCTCGATGGTCAACGTCAGCGGCTTTTCGCAATAAACATCTTTGCCCGAGCGCATGGCGGCGAGCGACACCAGCGTGTGCCAATGATCCACCGTGCCGCAAATGACGACATCGATATCATCGCGATCCATCACGCGGCGAAAATCTTTGAAGCCGGTAGCGTTTGGAAAAAGTTTCTTTCCTTCGGCGATATGCGATTCGTCCACGTCACAAACCGCGACGACGCGTCCGAACCGCGATGCGTTTTGTGCATCGCCACGTCCCATTCCGCCGCA
>JBDSYB010000336.1:0-6349 GCA_039925885.1 Verrucomicrobiota bacterium | reverse complement strand
TGCGAACTCGCGAACACGCCGTAGAGCGCATAATAATCCTTCGTCGGAATTGGATCGAACTTGTGATCGTGACAGCGCGCGCATGAAACCGTCAGCCCCATGAAGCCGCGCGAAACCACGTCGATGCGATCATCAATAATGTCGTGAATGTTATTGATGAACCGGCGACCGAGCGTGAGATAGCCGAGCGCGGCGAGCGCGCGTTTATCTTTGCCGAGCGGAAGAAAATCCGCCGCGAGTTGTTGCACAATAAATTGATTGAACGGCAAATCTTCATTGAAAGAACGAATCACGTAATCGCGATAGGTGTAGGAATACGGATAGCGCCGCTCCTCTTCGAAAACATAACCTTTCGTGTCTGCGTAGCGCGCGACATCGAGCCAATGACGCCCCCAACGTTCGCCGTAGCGCGGTGAAGCGAGCAGACGATCCACCACTTTCGCAAAAGCGTCCGGCGATTTGTCCGCGAGAAAAATTTCGACTTCTTCGGTCGTTGGAGGAAGCCCGATCAAATCAAACGTCGCGCGGCGAATCAGCGTGCGTTTGTCCGCTGGCGGGGAAGGCTTGAGTTGTTTTTCTTCCAGCTTCGCCAAAATAAAATTGTCGATGGGTGTTTTCGTCCACGTGGCATCTTTTAATTTTGGAACCGGCGAATTTTTGATCGGCTGAAACGCCCAATGATTTTTCGGCGAACTCGGAACTTTGGTCGTGACACCTTGTGCTTGTCCAACACGCGGATCGGGCGCGCCCATTTTCACCCACGCTTCAAGATCGGCGATTTGTGCGTCGGAAAGTTTTTTTCCTTTCGGCGGCATCTGCAAATTCTCGTCGGTGTAGCGAACCGCTTTGATCAACAGACTTTTCTCAACATCCTTTGGAATAATCGCCGGGCCGGTATCGCCGCCCTTCAGCAAGTTTTCTTTGGAGTCGAGCAGCAAACCGCCTTTGACTTTCTCGCTTTCCTGACTGTGGCATTTGTAACAATTTTCCACGAACAACGGGCGGATTTTTGCCTCAAAAAATTCGATCCCAGCAGGCTCAGGAGTGGCAAAGAGTAAATTGCCAAAAGAGAGCATGGCTCCCACCAAAAGAAAAATAATTTTGCAGGATTTTTTCACGCTGAATTTGGACGGGGAAATATGGCGGCAATTCACGGAAAAACAAAAATAAATCTCGCAGGAGCCGACGTGAGGAGGCTCTGACTTTTGAAATGAGTCTCGTTACCTCGACTCCTACAAATCTAAAATCGCTCCCGCCGCGCGCTCGCTTGCGCCGGGGTCGCCAAGGGATTCAACGACTTTGTGGAGTTTCTGTCTTATTTCCTCGCGACGTTCCGGGCTGTGCAGCAAAGCAATCGCTTCGCGTGAAATATTTTCCGCCGTGGCTTCGCTTTGGATTAATTCAGGATAGATGACTTCGTTTGCCAGAAGATTGGGCATCGCGAGAAATTTCACTTGAATGATGCGCTTGGCGATTTGATAAGTGCTCCACGAAGTTTTGTAGATCGCAATCGTCGGCACGCCGAAATGAGCGCATTCCAGCGTAACGGTTCCGGTGGAAGCAATCGCCATCACCGCCTGCGAAAGCGATTCCGCCAATCCGCCGATTTGAATTTCCAATTTTGGCAGGAGCGCAGTCATCCTGTCTGCGAGTTGTTTCAAATTTGCATCCGGCAAAATCATTTTGAAACGAACGTCATGATTCATCGAAATTTGCTTCGCCGCTTCCAGCATCACCGGCAAATGACCATTCAATTCTCCAACACGACTGCCGGGCAGCAAAAGAATTTGCGATTGACGATTTACGATAGACGAGTCGCTGGCCGGTTCGCGCGTCATTCGTAAATCGTCATTCGTAAATCCCGCATGACGCTCCACAATCGGATGACCGATAAATTCCACGCGCAAATTGGGAACGCGTTTCGCATACCAATCCTTTTCAAACGGGAAAATGCACAGAAGCAAATCAATGTCGCGTGCCATTTTTTCCGCACGACTCGGACGCGACGCCCAAACTTGTGGAGAAACGAATTGCACGATTTTTGGATTCCAATCACCGACGGATCTTTGGTTGTTGCGAATAAATTCTCTGATCCCGTGAGCGAAGCGTCGATTGAAGCCAGAGAAATCCACGCAAACGATTACGTCCGGTTTGCGCCCGACGGAGAGTTGCAGCAGTTGATGAAAAATCTTTTTGAAATGCGAATAGCTCTTGAGCGCTTCAATGAGTCCGATGACCGAATGCGCCGTCATATCAATCGAAAGATCAACGCCCGCCTCCGCCATTTTGGGTCCGCCCGCGCCGAAAAATTTCAGCGACGGTGAAGAAGCGGCGCGTAACGCCTTGACCAATTCCGCCGCCAGCATGTCGCCACTAGTTTCTCCAGCGATGAGCATGAAAGTTTTTGATTTCATTCCGATTCGCCAACTTCGCGCAAAACTTCCGCGTAGAGAATTTTTCCGAAACGAAAACGGTGAGTCGCAATTAGTTCGTCAAGAATCGGTTTTAATTGCGGAACAAGATGCAGTTTTCGTGCGCGCACCAAAATTCCAACTGTTCCCATAACGGACAACTTCAACTTTTGCGCGGTGATGCGACCATCGAGATCATCCATCAAGAGCAGGCTGGGTTGGAGTTCCTTTGCCAGAATGATAGCTTCAGATTCACCGTCGCCCAGAAAAACTTGTAATGATTCCACGGCCTGGTGGTCGTGCGGCGACTCGACAGTCAACCATCCTGCCGCGATGGCATTGGTGACTCGCGAATGCACAGGAAGTTCCTTGCGTCGGCTGACTTCGCTCCACACCGCAGAAGGGATGACAATTCGCTCAAAAATTTTAGGCAGACAATCGAATTGCCTGGTCACGGTCAGGTAATGAAGCACCGAGGTGTCACTGACAACTGCGGCCATAGGCGAGATCTTCTTCGAGTTCCTTTTGACCGTAGTGCATGGGAATGTCGCGTTCCGCCAGCACATCGTTGAAATCAAACCAATCCATACCCGCCAGTTCAGCGGCCTTGCCTTGGCTCAATTTTTTTTGCGCATAAAGAGCAACAGCCAATTCGAGCTTCAACCGCTGCTCGGTCTCAGCGGGCGGGATTTGCAACGCTTCGTGAATGTTATTTGGAATGTCGAGCGTGATGCTCATGGCTATTCATTACACCCCAGGGAGAAATTGGTAAAGGATGCAACTTCAACTGCCGAGATGTGAAAACGCGGCGTTCAAGGTCTTTGAATCAATTGGCTCAACGGACGACATTTTCCTCCTCGATGAATCATTGCGTGGCAATTTGCGCAAACGATTGCCAAATCTTCGAGTGGCGTCGCTGATGGAACAGTTCTGTCGCATAATGGTTTCAAATGATGGACGTGCGCGAAATCGCGGCCAATCTCGCCGTAGTATTTTAAAAAATCAAAACCACAACCGGGAACTTCACAGACTAATCTTCCACCATCTTTTTGTCGGGATTGTTGCAACTTTGCGTTTCTCAACCACTGCTCTCTCTTTCGATGGCGAATTAAAAATACTTTTTCTTCTCCTTCATAAGCTTCGATCTCGTCATCGGCAAAAACACTTCCAAGACTCGACTTTCCAGCGTGTTTGCCCCAGATGGTTTCCAGTTCATCTGCAACTTCTTGTCGAATCGAAACACCCGAGGACTGAGATGACCAATGCACCGGTGCGAGCTTGCCCATTTCTAAAATTGAAAATGGAAGCGGCAGATCAATCTTTGGATTAAGCAATCGTTCCCACTCGCAATCAGCGAAATACATTATTTCACCCTGAGCAGCTTTATCTTCGTCCCAATGAGGCCCCGGTTCAGGCGCAGACGTAACCCAACCGGATGCGATTATTCCTCTGGGTTCTTCACTGCCTAGTTTAATCAAAAAAGCGCGGTCGTTTTTTCTGATCTTTTTTATATTTGCCGAACAACTCCACTGTTCCTGAATGTGTTTACCGGCCGCGTTTTCATTCGCTCTGAGAGCTAAGTCTATCCACGGCCAACGTTTCGGATTCCAAACGAAAAGATACGTGTTCATTTTTATTCTCCGTGCCTTTGCCTATCTGCGGTTCATTTGCTCTGCTGAAGCTTAACCGCCCGGAGGAACTGGCACGGAAAGATTGCGGCAAATGGAACGCGCCAGAAATTTCTTGATTTCATTGTGCCGGGGAATGGCTTCCTTCCGGCCTGTTTGCGGGTTGCTCCAAATGGAATGATTGCCACCTTCACGAGTCAGCACGCAGCCATGTTCCTGAAGATGACCGAGCAGTGCCCGGCGTTTCATGCCAGCAGAAGTTCTTCAGTTTCCGCTTTCGGATCGAGACGGAAAACTTCCTCTCGCTCAGTTTCCAAAATGAGCGGAATAGCTTCGCGCAGATTCGCCAGACATTCTTCCTTCGTCTCGCCTTGCCCGTTCGCACCAGGAACTTCAAGGCAAGTCGCCCAGAACCCGCCTTCGTTCGGTTCGCCACGGTGAACGATAGCTGTGAATTGTTTCATGGGAGTAATTGTAATCGCTTGGCCGAATGAAGGAAATTTTTTATTTCTCGTTTGATTGCTGAATCTGCCGTGTGATTTCAAACGCCAGATCCAGCGCGTGTTTGGCGGATTCGCCGCTGACTTTGGGGGTTTGTTGGGCTTGCACACATTCGACGAAATGTTGCAGTTCGAGTTTCAGCGGCTCGTCTTTTTCAATCGGCACTGGCTCGCGCACGATTCGTTTGCCGCCGAATTCGCTGACGATGGTGGAATCTTTTCCGACGCCAAGTTTTGCGGCCAAAACTTTTTTAAGAATGGAACTTTCTTCTTCGCCGTCGCGTGCGATTCGGTAAATGAAACCTTCCTGCGCGCGGTAATCGAGGGACACATAACTCGTCATTTCGCCGCCGCTGAACACGCGGATTTTTCTCATGCGTTCGGGACTGATGCGGCTGGCGGTGAGATTGGCGACGCAACCGTTGGCGAAACGGAGTCGCGCATTGGCGATGTCTTCGGATTCGCTGAGGACGGGAATGCCAACGGCATCGACGCTTGTCACGGGCGATTTTACGAACGCGAGCACGACATCCAAATCGTGAATCATCAAATCGAGGACGACGCCGATGTCGGTCGAGCGGGCAGGATAGGGCGAAAGGCGATGGGTTTCGATGAAGCGCGGTTCGGTCGCGACGGTTTCGAGATATTTGAAAACGGGATTGAAGCGTTCGATGTGGCCGACTTGGAGCACGCATTTATTTTGCTGCGCGATTTGAATGAGTTCGGCGGCTTGCGCGGAATCGTCGGTCATCGGTTTTTCGACGAGGAGATGTTTGCGTTGCTGGAGTAAAATTTTCGCAATCTCGAAATGCGTGATGGTGGGCGTGACAATGTTGAGCGCGTCGCTGGCGGCGGCGGCTTCTTCGATGGAATTAAAAGCGCGCACGGAAAATTTATCGGCAAATTTCCGCGCGCTTTCCGCGACGACATCGTAAACGCCGACGAATTCGACGCGCTTTGCCGCAGCAAGCTCGGCGTAAACGCGGGCGTGTTCTTTGCCGAGCGAACCTGTTCCCAAAACCGCCACTTTCAATGGAGATGACACGTTGTTGGTATAAAGTTCACCGGGGAAAGTTCAAAGGTTAAAGTGTGAAAACAAAAATCGCCGACTCGTGTGTGAGCGAGTCGGCGATTGGCGCGGGACAAACTTTAAGGGCAGGAAACAATGAACTGGCCTGCAATTGCCAAAATTTCCGCCATCGTTTTGGGCGTATCAAAAGCGGCCGGAAACGGAATATCTCCGTTGACCAAATTTAGATACGAAGCGTGCCGCGCTTCCACGGTGGCGATAGTTGCGCCAGCGGTTTGCAAATCCGGGCTATGAATTGAGGCGATGGCACCGTCGTAGGCCATGACACCAGTGTTTTCCAGAGCCTGGGCAACAGCCAGAAATCCTTCTGTGGTGGAATAACCGAAATCATAGGTGCAAGGTCCAACAGGAGTGCCACCGAGAGATTGAATCACCGAAATCAATGTGCTGACATGGGTGACTTCATGGTCGCGAATGATCTTGAGATATTCATAGAGTTTTGAAGCCTGATTCGGCCCGAGGCGTGAGATCAATTTGCCGCCGCTGAAATCCTTTGCGCTATAACGTTGCAAACCTTGCACGTAAAAAGCCGCCTCCAGATGTTCGAGGGTCAAGGCGTAATTCAAAACCGCGATGTCATCGGAAGTGTCATCGGCAAACAATTTCGGAACTCCAATTGTAGAGAGAGCGGCAACGGCCGCACCGGTTTTTAGAGCGCTCCCGAAAAAGCTGCGGCGCGAAGCCGTGCTGTTCAGAAGACTGGGTGACATTAATGTATTT
>JBDSYB010000335.1:0-18019 GCA_039925885.1 Verrucomicrobiota bacterium | reverse complement strand
GCAAACGGTGAATGGCGACTTTGATCGCGCCTTCGTTCACGCCGAGTTGACGCGCCACATCGGCTTGGGAAAGAGTTTCCGTATCGCCAGTCAACCACGGTTTGAGCGTTTCAAATTGATCCGACTTGCCAGCGGTTTTGTGTTCCTCCGCAAACGCCATCAACGCTCGATCCAAAAGTGTGAGCGCCCATTTTTTGTCGAACTCGCCATCGGGACTCAACGCTTTTTCATCGGCCAATTGCAAACCGGGCGACGTGTCGGTTCCCGGCTCGATGGATTCATGCATCTGGCCGGAGCCGCGTTTCGCGGCGTTGGTGCGGTCGCGCATGTCGGCGAGAAAATGTTTCACCGCGCCGAGAAGGTAGGAACGAAAACGTCCTTTGTTTTTCTCGACGGAATTCAAACTGTTTCGAGCGAGCAATCGCGCAAAAAAATCCTGCGTCAAATCTCGCGCCGCCTCTTCGTCCCGCGCGTTGCGGCGAACAAACGCCAACACCGGCGCGTAATACGCCGCGCACAATTCACTCAACGCGACTTTTGCTTCGGGAGAATTTCCGCGCGCTTCCAACACCCGCGTCCATTGCGTGGTGACGAAGGCACTTGGCGCACCGGTGGAGAGAGCCTCGGTGGTCATTTCAACAATGGTAGGAGACGACGTGAGGAGTCTCTAATTATTCTTTTCAATTTGAGACTCGTCACCTCGTCTCCTACAACCAAAGGAGCGCAGACGTCCCGTCTGCGAGGCTTGAATCGGATGGAATAGAAACTCGCAGGCGGGACGCCTGCGCTCCGATTGCGCGGGCAAATCCCGGGTCTGCCCAATCCATGTTGCTCCGCGTCCATTCGTAGTTTTATTTCTTTTCGGTTTGCACCAGCTTGTAACGAATCTTCACTCCGGGAAGACTGGCCGTTGCGGGTGCAGCGCGATCTTCCATGATTTGCAGAATGCCCATGCCGCCTTCTCGGGTTTTGAAACCGAATGTTATATGAGCGCCATTAAAATTGTCCGTCGCAGATTGCGCGAGAATCCTTCGCAGAAGTTCATCGGCGGAAATTGTGTTCCAATCCTTCTTGTCCAATTTCATGAGCTGGAGATTCGCGCTCATCAAAGCGTGGTTGCCATTGACGGCGTCAATCCCGTGCTGACGTTTCCATGCGGAAGATTCTTTGCTGTTGAACCATTCGTAACGCGCTGGATCACGATCTCCCGACGGATGCGGTAGAGGCAGATCAATCAACTTGCCCGAATCGAAATCAATTGCGTCAGTCACCACGTGTTCTATTGCCGGACCAAAACGCGCCACGTTAATTTGTTTAACAGGAGAATCTGAGATGATTCCAGGGGCGTAGTTTGATTTGATGCGAGGAGGAAAGGTCTTCACAATTACGGATGGCGGAACGGCAAGCCCCACCACCAATGCGGTTGCTCCAAGAATTGCCACGGTCGTAAGCCAGATTCGCCGCCGACGGAGTGGCATTTCCGCCGGGAAAAACCATCGCGTTTTCCAAAGAACCGGAACGACAATCAGCATCGTCATGGTTAACCCAAGTGCGGCCAAAGCCGGTTCGAGCTTTGACATCGCAGGCACCATGAAAAGTCCAGAGACAATTGTTGCCACGTAAGCCAAACGGAAGCGGAACCAAATTCCGAGGATCAGAAAGATTTGGAATAAAATATCCAGGATGCCGATGGGCCCCCGTTGAGTTAACAACAGGAATTTGCCGATGATGCCCAACGAGAGGAGCGAAATGGGCAGCCATAACAGCCGAGGCATTCCGCGATGGCCTTTATTTGCCTCTTCTGAACGACCCCGCTCCTGCACTGGCGGCACGCTCGCTTGCGGCAAACCGGCAATATTCTCCACTTGTGTTTTGAGCACGCTCGCTTGTTGGTAACGCAACTCCGGTTTTTTCTCCAACGCGCGCAAAACAATTTCATCAAGGCGCACATCGATTTGAACTTTGCTCGACGGTGGTTGGAGTTGTTTGCCCGGAAGTTCGCCCGTAAGAATTTCGTAGAAGACCACGCCGAGCGAATAAATGTCCGCGCGATAATCGACCGCGCCGGGCGTTTTGATTTGTTCGGGCGCCATGTAATTCGGCGTGCCGAGAGTTTTGCCAGCATCGGTGAGCCCAAACGTTTGGAGTTCCGCGTTTACGCGGTCCGGACCGCCTGAAGGCGGAACTCCAAACGAAGTTGCTTCATTGACGAGTTTCGCGATGCCGAAGTCGGCGATTTTCACGCGACCTTTCGTATCGAGCAGAATATTTTCCGGTTTGATGTCGCGATGGAGGATGCCTTCGTTGTGCGCGAACTGGAGCGCTTCACAAATTTTCGGCACGATGGCGAGCGCTTGTTCGGCGGTGAAACGCCCGGCCTTCATCGCTTGCCGCAGATTCACGCCATCGACGTATTCCATGAGCAGATAGAAAAACGTAGCGTCGGGCATCCTGCCTGACGTAGAGCGCGGCATCCTGCCGCGCGGATCGGTGGATGTATTGGCTGGAGCATTGGAAATTTTCTCGCTCTCTCCTTCATCGGCGCTTTTTCCTCCGGGCTGGAAGCCCGGCTCTACGTCAGGCAGGATGCCTGACGCTACGCCAAAGTCGTGAACGGTGACGATGTTCGGATGATTGAGCCGCGCGAGCAATCGGCCTTCGCGCGAGAATCGTTCCGCAAACGCCGGGTCCGCCGCGAGCGATTGAGGAAGAATTTTCAGCGCGACGAAACGGTCGAGCTTCGGTTGGCGCGCTTTGAAAACGAAACCCATGCCGCCCTGTCCGATCAGTTCCAGAATTTCCAGATGCGGAAATGCCGCCGCCAATTCATCGCGCGTCGGAGGAATGGATTTGTGGCTCTGTCCGGCCTCGGTGGGCGTTGAGATTTCCAACAATAAACATTTCGGACAAAGGCCCTGCGGCGCTTCGGAGGGAATCGTCGCGCCACACTTCGGACAAAGTTTCGGTTCAGATGCAATGCTCATTCTGCTTCCTGAGGCAGTTACGGCAAAACGTTACACGGAATTTTCGGCACAAGAAGGAAAAGCGGCAGGTCGAAATTAATTTTAAATTGCCTAAGGAATGCCAGGGGAAACAGGAAACCTCGCGCGAAGAAAGCAAGGACGAGCAAGAACTGTCAACGATCCATTCCAGGTAGAGCGATCTTAGCCTAAACTTAATTGCCGCTTCACTTCGGCCAAGGGAATCGAGCGTTTCTTGCCTTCCGCGCGTTTGGCTTTGCGAAGCTCAAAAAGATCTTCCGCATCGGCGAGCCGTTCCTGTAGGGCAACGAACTCTTCGTAGGGCAACACGGCAAATTGTTTCTTGCCATTGTTGACCAATATTTCGGGATGCAGGGTTATCATAAAATTTTCTATTATTTGTAGGCGTCTTTGCGATGTCGCACGCGATAAATTACCACATTGATCCCCTCGACTTCAAACAATACCCGGTAATTCCCGACTCGCAGCCGATATTCTGGAGTGAAGTTCGTCAACCGCTTCACGTCGCCAGCCAAGTTATTCCGCAATTCTTCCGCTTTGGCAATAATGCGTTCGCGTGCCCCTGCCGCGAGTCCTTTCAAATCCTTAAGTGCTCGCGGTTTGAATTCAACTCCGTAGGTCATGATCGCTGCAAAAGGATTTAACAACTACGGCGCGATGTCGCGAGAAGATTCATTTTATGGGCCAGACTACTGTCATCGAAGATTCGCGATTTGCCTGCCCAAACAAACAGAGTATAAATATTTCCATGCCACAGGCCATAATCGATCCCGAAGAAGTCAGGCGCTTTGCCGAAGAGCTAAAGCGCTTCAACTCAGATTTGCAAACCAAGCTCTCGATGTTGCAGGCGCGATTTTCGGCGTTGGGCGACTCCTGGCAGGACCAGGAACACACGAAGTTTTCCGAAGAGTTCAAGAGCGCCATGAAAGCGTTGAAAAAGTTCAACGAAATTTCCGCGCAACACACGCCGTATCTTTTGCGCAAAGCCCAACGCATCGAGGAGTATTTGAACCAGCGTTAAAAACCATGACCAAACGAGCATTCATCTTATTGTCAGCGGTGGCCATTTTCTTGGCAGGCTATTGCCTTGGATACAACAATCGGGGAATGAAATATCGAAAGGGTCCTGCAATCGAACTATTGGAAGCCCTGGATCTAATTCCTGAAGAAGCTGCTAGATGGGTGGTAAAAGAAAGTAAATGGAACAAAACAATTTGGCGCCTTGAGCTTTTGGGCACGAACGATTTCCAGGCCACTAACCAATTTAAAAAACAAATTTGAGAAGTGAGCACGCGCGCAAAAGTCACTTCGGTCGAAGCACTCGAATCTTTTCGGACGAACCTGATCGTTTATCTTAGCAAAGCGCGCCCCACTCTCGAAGAAGTCAGCGATGCCGTGATCCGCACTCGCGTCTGGCTGGAAAGTGATCGCCGCGTGTTTTGGGAAAATCAGGTGCGTCGTTTGCGCCAGAAACTACAAGAGGCGCAACAGGCCGTTTTCAGCGCGGAGCTTTCCAGCTTGCGCGAAGTTTCCACAGCCGAACGTATGGGGGTGCAAAAAGCCAAACGCGCTTACGAAGAAGGGGAGGCAAAACTGGCGCTCGTCAAAAAGTGGAACCGCAATTTCGCAAACCAAGTCGAGCCGATGGCCAGGCAACTGGAAAAATTGCAAACGGTTTTCGCCACCAATTTGCCTCTAGCCATCGCGTATCTCAGCCAGGCGGTCAAGACTTTGCACGACTATAGTGATGTTATACCGCTTTCAGAAAACGCGCCCCCGCCCAAGGTCGCTACTGACGAAAAAAAATCATGAGCCTGAGCGCAAACAGAACTCGACTTGCGATGACAACCCGCGAATTGTCCGCGAAATGGAACGAAACCAAGGAACATTGGAAGGACGCCAAGAGCGCGGAGTTCGAGCACAAATTTTTGGACGAACTTTTTGACAGCGTAGAGACTGCGGCCGGCGTAATGGAACAACTGGATAAAATTCTTAACAGAATCAGGACGGATTGTGAATAGAAGCGATTTTCATAAATCGTTTTTTGACAGCACAAAGCTGCGGCTTTGTCTCGGGTAGGCAACGAGCGTGGTCTCCCACCTCATGAGACCGTTGGCGTAGTCGAGGCCCAATAACGCCATCACGCTCGTAAAATTGCCCTGCAACTCCACCCATATTTTCTCCAGTTTTAGCTAATTGGATTCGCCGTTTGCCTCAGGCGGACAAAGACAGTATGAAAATGTGGTGCCACAAGTGAAAACGAATTTGGAAAAGCGCAACCGCTCCGCGCAAACGCAAAACACACCTAAAGTCAGGACCGATTTTGAATAATCATTTTGGGGTCAAAAAAACCGTGGAACTTTTGGAAATGCTGCGGGCGACCGTGGAGGACTTTGCCGCGCGCGAAGATAAACTTAAACAGGATTTTACTTCGGCCAGCAACGCGGAAAGCCAGCGGCGCGATAAGGTCCTTGAGCAGGCCAAAAATTATTTGACGGAAGCGCTCACCGAAGCGGAAACAAATTTTCAATCCGCTAAAGAAATCGCGGCGGAAAATTATGCGCGCCGTAAAACACGAATTGCCAACGCATACAAAGGCACAAAGAAACGTTCCTTCAAACGCGTTGAAGATTACGAAGGATTTCGCAAACACAAATTGCAGACCGAGACTTTGCAATCGCAGCGCAATCACGAAACGGGTCTGGGCAATGCTGACAAAACCTTCGTTGAATTTCGGCAATCATTGGCTGTTGAACACGAGTCGATCGCGACTCTTGAACAAAAAGTGCGAAAGGCTTTTGGACGCTTTGGGAAATTCGGGCGTTTGCTTTCACAGCCGGATCAACCGCGCGATGCCGACAGCCCTCGCGATGAATATCAATTGCTCGGCGAGTTGCGCGAGTTGCGCGTGACGACGGAAAAAGAAATGGCGGAGTTTGGCAGCATAACGTTGCCGAAAATTTTTGCGCAGAAATCCGCGCCTTTGGCTGAAATTATTGCGCGAGGAATTTCCCGGGCGCGTCGGCTCGATGATTTGTGCATGGCTAAATCGGATTCGCGGCGCGCCCGCGAAATCGAGCGCGTGCAAAATGAATTTAAGGACAAAAAACTTTGGATCGAACAGGAGTGGGGTCGCACGATGGACGAGGTCACGGAGTTTCGCGATAATTTACCGCGGCAGGTTGAAGGCAAATACGCACATGCGATTTCGCGGAATGACAGACTTAATGCCCACAAACTGCAACGACTGGAAAACCAACACACTACCGTAGTTGCCAATCTTCGCGGTGAAAATGAGAGGCAAACAAAATCTCTTGAAGTGGAGGTCGCGGAAAAAGAGACGCGCTTCGCCGCAGAGTTAAAATCAAAACTCGACACTCTCCAACCTCTTTGGCGCGCGCAAGTTGAACCGCTTTACCAAAACATTCGCGAACTTCAGCAAACGTCCGAACAATTTTTTCCAGACTCGACGGATTGGTCGCGCAACTGGAAATCGCCGGAGAAGTTCGCACAATTGGCCCGGTTCGGAAAAGTGGACGTGGATCTGCGACAATTTGCCGGTTCCATTCCGCACGACGAAAATTTTTCTCTGCCGGGCCCCGCGCAATTTTCCCTGCCACTTTTGCTGGAATATCCAAATGACGGTTCCCTTTTAATTGAGACGAAAGAATCCGGCCGTGATGAAACGTTGGCGGCGTTGAACAATGTCATTTTGCGATTGCTGTCCGTCGCATCACCGGGACGTTTAAGTTTCACAGTCGTTGATCCGGTCGGACTTGGACAAAGTTTTTCCGGCACGATGCATTTGGCCGATTACGCCGAGCATTTGATCAACAGCCACATCTGGACGCAGCCCGCGCAAATCGAGGAGAAGCTCACCGAACTGAGCGAGCACATGGAAAAAGTCATCCAGATGTATTTGCGCAACGAGTACGAAACCATCGCCGAATACAACGAGCAGGCGGGAAATATCGCTGAGAAATATCATTTCCTCGTGGTGGCAGATTTCCCGGCGAACTTTTCCGACAGCGCGGCGAAACGGCTTTTGAACATTGCAACGAGCGGCGCGCGTTGCGGCGTTTACACGCTCATTCATTGGAATCAAAATCAACCGCAGCCCGCAGATTTTCTGCCCGAAGAATTGCGCAAGAGCAGCGTGAATATCGTCTGCAAAGGAAATCGCTTCAGCATCGTTGGCAAAAATTTTCCCGGCATAATTCTTCGACTCGACCCTCCGCCGGCTTCTGAAATTGTCACTGAATTCATTCATAAAGTCGGACAAAGCAATCGCGACTCGAACCGCGTGGAAGTTCCGTTCTCGCACGTTGCGCCGCCTGAAGAAAAATTGTGGAGCGAGGAAACAACGAGCGAATTGCGCGTGCCGATTGGCCGCACCGGCGCGACGAAGCTGCAATATTTTTCCATCGGAAAAGGAACTCGGCAACACGCCTTGCTCGCGGGAAAAACCGGCTCCGGGAAATCCACTTTGTTCCACGTCATCATCACGAATCTCGCGCTTTGGTGCAGCCCGGAACAGGTCGAATTTTATCTCATCGATTTCAAAAAAGGCGTCGAGTTCAAATGTTATGCGGAAAAAAAATTACCGCACGCGCGCGTTGTCGCTATCGAAAGTGACCGCGAATTTGGCCTGAGCGTTTTGCAGCGCGTGGATGAAGAATTGAAACGACGCGGCAATTTATTTCGGACACTCGGCGTGCAGGATTTGGCGGGATACAAACGTGCTGACGGAAAAGAACCTTTGCCGCGTTCGCTCCTGATGATTGACGAGTTCCAGGAATTTTTCGTTGAGGACGATAAAATTTCGCAGGGTGCTTCGGTGTTGCTCGACCGCATTGTTCGGCAAGGACGCGCCTTTGGAATTCACGTCATTCTCGGTTCGCAAACGCTCGGCGGCGCATACACAATGGCGCGCACGACGATGGGGCAAATGGTCATTCGCATCGCGCTGCAATGCAACGAAGCCGACGCGCTCTTGATCATGGACGACAACAATCCTGCGCCTCGACTTCTCTCGCGACCCGGCGAAGGCATTTACAACGACGCGGCGGGAAATATTCAGGGCAACAGTCCGTTTCAAGCAGTCTGGCTTTCCGACGAGATTCGCGACCGTTATCTCGACACTGTTCACAAGTTGGCGGAAGCGAGCGGGAAAAATTATCCGGGGCCAATTGTATTCGAAGGGGACGCGCCTAGCGACATTCGCGAAAACGAACTTTTGCAAAAGTTGATGGCGACGACGGCTGTGTCGCCTGATTTGACCAAAGGCCAAACACCGCAAAACGCGCGTTTTTGGCTCGGAGCACCCAACTCCATCAAAGGCCCGACCGAAGCCGTTTTCCACCGTCAAAGTGGAAACAATTTGCTGATGGTTGGACAACGCGATGAAGCGATTCTCGCGATTCTATCGGTCGCTTTTGTGTCGCTCGCTGCCCAATTTCCCAAGGACGCGGCGCATTTTATTTTGTTCGATGGCAATCCGCCAGGCTCATCACAAAGCGAATTTTTGCAAGACGTGGTGCGCGCAATTCCGCATTCGGTGAAAGTGGCAAAGGCGCATGAAGTATCTGAAGTCATGAGCGAAGTTGCCAACGATTTGAAAGCGCGTTTGGAAAATCCCTCGACTGATGCGCCAACGACTTTTGTGTTTATTCACGGTCTGCAGAAATTCGGCAAGCTGCGTTATGAAGAAGATTTTAGTTTTTCCTCCGACGACGCAGATTCAGCCGCGAATCCCGCGATACAACTCAATAAATTGATTCTCGAAGGGCCGAGCCACGGGATTCATGTCGTCGCCACGGTGGACACCTACAACAACGTGAATCGTTTCATGAGCAAAAAGGCGTTCAGCGAATTTGAAATGCGCGTCCTGTTTCAGATGAGCGCGAACGATTCCGCCAGTTTGATCGACAATCCGCGCGCCGGTTCCCTCGGCCTGCATCGCGCGCTCTTCTATAACGAACAACAAGGCTATTTGGAATTATTCCGACCGTATGCGCTTCCCTCCAGCGATTGGATCGACGAGGTAGCACGAAGTTTGAAGCGATAATTGTTAAGCTCGCTTCAACATGACCGCCTCTCCCCGAGGAGAAAGAACCGCCATATTTTCAGGCCGGGGAGGACGAGCGTCTTCAAAGTATTTTTGGAAATCAAACAATCCTTTAATAAACCACCACCAACACCGCTGCTTTCTCCGCAGGATTTCCGCGCTACAGATTACCCCTTGGTCCACAGGCCCAAACCAATTAGGTTTTATCCACGGTTAATTAACATGGCGACGCTGTTTCCCATCCAGCAAAGCAACAAACAAAGTGCGACGGACAAAATTATATTGAGGCCGGCCCGGGGCCAGTCGCCGCGGGAAATAAGCGCCAGAGTTTGGCTGCTAAATGAGGAAAAGGTGGTGAAGCCGCCCAGAACTCCGATGGTTACAAAATACCGCGCCATTTGGGAGGTCGCCCACGCTCCGTTCGGCCCGGTCAGCCCGGTGAAAAATCCGATGATAAACGAGCCAAGAACATTTATGACCAGTGTCCCAAGCGGAAAGATTTCCCCATAACGGGCCGTCAGCAAAGTTGAGAGCCAAAGACGTCCCCCCGTGCCAATCGCGCCTCCCAACATGACAATGCAATAAAGTTTTAACATGCGGATTAACTTTCGTTCGCGTCAGATCGCAGAGTGAAAGACCGCCCGACTTTTGTCAATTTATGCGAACATGATCTGGACATGGCTGAAATGTTCCTTGGGTTAAAACGAAATTGCTTGGTTCCAATTCCCCCCAGAATATATTTCTCAGCGATGATTCACGTTGGAATTGGTTATGATGTTCACCCGTTGGTCGCCGGCCGGAAACTTGTTCTGGGCGGCGTGGAAATTCCCCATGACAAGGGCCTTGATGGCCATTCGGATGCGGATGTTTTGATGCACGCGATTTGCGACGCGGTTCTGGGCGCGATTGGGGAAGGCGACATCGGTCAATTTTTCCCCAATACCGATTCGCGCTGGCGAGGTGTAGCCAGCAAAATGTTTTTGGCCGAAGCCGCGCGGCAAGTCGGCTTTCGCGATGGAAAGATTGTGAACATTGATGCCACCATCATCGCGGAGCAACCGAAGTTGATGCCGCACGCAGCGGAAATGAAAATCAAAATCGCCACCGCGCTCGGTTTAAATCCGACTCAAATCGGGATCAAAGCTACGACAAATGAGCATCTCGGTTTTATTGGTCGCGGCGAAGGAATCGCCGCGATGGCCGTGGCCAGTGTCGATTTGCCTGAGCCAAAAAAAATTGAGCAGCCTGAAAAAGATGCGCAGGTATAATTCTCTCTTCCGCTTTTGTGGGGTATTCGTGACTGACAATTTGTAGTTCCTGATTTTTTAATATGGCCAAAGCAGAAATAAGTTGGAAACGCACGACTGACGATGGGGAAAAACTTCAGGTTTACGCCCAGCACGTCGGCGACCAATGGAAATTTTTCCAACGCGGCAAACGATATGATAACTGGCAAGCATTGAAAAATCCTCCGCTGGAAGATTGGCTGGAATTGCTTGATTCCGTGCAGCGCCGCATCACGCGTCGGCTGCAACGGCCTGAAGAAGAAGCGCGGCTTAAAAAGACGATCAAGGAACGTTTTCCCGAAGCAAATTTAGATTCGGCCACGGATGAGTAAACGTCCGCTCATTTTAATTGCACCCAGTTCCCAGCGATCGGGCGTGGAATTTGATGACGCCTCCATCAGTCTCTCCAATCGCTATACCCAAACGATTCTTGCCGCGGGGGGTGTCCCCTTCATCAGCCCCTGTCTGACTTCCAAAAAAGAGGTTGCCGAATCGGTTGCTCGCTGCGATGGAGTTTTGTTGACGGGCGGCGATGACGTTGATCCCAGACTTTATTCCAAAAAACTGCCGGGCGATCTCTTAAAAACAATCAGCGATGTCGAGCCGGAGCGCGACGTTTTTGAACTATTGCTGATTGGTGAAGTTTTTCGCCAGCGCAAGCCGTTGCTGGCCATTTGTCGCGGCCATCAAATGTTGAACGTGGCACTGGGCGGAGATTTAATTGTCGATATTCCGCTCCAGATTCCAAATGCGCTCAACCATCGGCAAATGGATTTGAAATGCGAAAAGGTTCATGAAGTTGCATTGACGCCTGACTCGGCTTTAGCCAAAGTGACCGGCAAACGAATGCTCGGAGTCAACAGCACCCATCACCAATCGGTTGGCCGGGTGGCAAAACCGCTCCGAGTCACGGCGCGAAGTTCGGACGGCATCGTGGAGGCGATGGAATTAAAAGATTTTGGGTTGCTGCCTTACCTGATTGCTGTTCAATTTCACCCGGAACGTTTGGCGGATCGTTACAAAGAATTTTTACAATTGTTTGAAAGCTTTGTCCTTGCGTCGCAGCAAGCACAAAAAAAATATGAAATATAAAGTGATGGTGGTTGAGGACGCGGTGGAATTCCGCGACTTGTTGAATATTATTTTGAAGAGTGGCGGCTACGAAACCATCCTCAAAGCCAACGCTGCGGAATTGAAGTTGGCTTTGGAAGGTCCGGAGCCGGATGTGGTTTTGCTCGACCTCGTTTTGCCGGACGGCAACGGGATGGAGCTTCTCCCAGTCATTAAAAAACAGTGGCCCTACGCGCAAGTCATTGTTCTCACGGGCCAGGCCGATTTTGAGACCGCAGTGGAAGCAACCAAGCGCGGTGCGTATTCCTTTCAATCCAAACCTCCGGAAGCTAAAACTCTTCTCTTTAATATCGGAAAGGCCCTCGAACACAGCCAGCTTTTGTCGGAAAGACGTCAGGCCATTTTTCCCATTTTCCAGAGTCCGTCCATGCGAAATGTGGTTCGAACCGTTGAACGCGTGGCGCCCAGTGATGTATCCATTTTGATTACTGGTGAAAGCGGAACGGGCAAGGAAGTCATCGCTGATCTCATTCATAAACTAAGTCCCCGTGAAAAAGGGACCTTGGTGAAAATCAACTGCGCCGCCCTGCCCCGTGAATTAATCGAGAGCGAATTGTTCGGCTCGGTCAAAGGCGCTTACACCGGTGCCAACGCGGATCGCGACGGGTTGTTTCGTCAAGCGGAAGGCGGCTCATTATTTCTGGACGAAATTTCCGAAATGCCAATCGATACCCAAAGCAAACTCTTGCGCGTCTTGCAGGAAAAAGAAGTACGCCCAGTCGGCGGCAAAGTGAGTTTCAAGACCGATTGCCGGATCATCGCTGCGACCAATCGTCAAGCCGACCTGGCCATGAAAGAGGGAAAGTTGCGCGAGGATTTATATTATCGTATCGGCGCAATTTCGGTTCATTTGCCGCCATTGCGTGAGCGGCGCGAGGATATTTTGCCGTTGGCCAATACTTTTTTGAAACGTTACTCCTCGCAAGCCGACCGCAACATCAGCGGGTTTAGTCCCACGGCGGGGGAAATGTTGCGCACGTTTGATTGGCCAGGAAATATTCGCCAGCTGCAAAATGAAATTCAACGCACCGTTTTGATGTGCGAAAATAACGTGATCGATGTACAGGATCTGGCGATCACAACGGTCATGAGCCAGGCCGAGGTGGAAGACTTGACGCTCATGGAAGCAATGGAACGCAATACCATCGAAAAAATTCTCAAAGAAACGGGCGGGAACAAATTGGAAACGGCCAAGCGCCTGGGCATTGGTCGGCAGACGCTTTACAATAAGATTAAAGTTTACGGCATCGAGACTTGATCGCGTGGGCTGATTTCGCTCGAACATAATTTTTCCGGACAGGAAGGGCACGCGTTGTCTCCGAGCCACGTTTTTCTGGATTGCCTTCCGGCTCCGAAACTGATGCTCTCGTTCGCACATTTACCTTTGCCAGAACTCAGACACCGCGTATAAAACGCCGACCTGACTGAATCTATGGCGCTAAAACTTCCTCGCCCCCATCTTGGAAAAATCTGGATGAACCGCGCCGCACTTTTGTCGATACTTTTTTTCGTGGGCGCCGTTACTTCCGGCAAGTGCGCTCTGCAGTTCGACGTGTTTCCCGGTTACGATGGAGTTGTTCCAGAAGCTGGTTGGTTCCCCGTTGTCTGCGAAGTGCGAAATGACGGCCCTTCTTTCACGGCATTTTTTGAAATCACTTCCGGACAGTTTAATGGAGGCCAGGTGCGTCGCGTTCCGCTAGAATTGCCAACCAACACCCGCAAACGCGTCGTCGTGCCGGTTTTTTCCAGTTCACGTTATGGCAACTGGAATTTTCGCTTGATCGATGACCGGGATAAAATCCGCGCCGAGCAATTGAACATTCATCCGCGCAAACAAATTGCTTCCGAAATCCCCATGGTCGCCGCGCTCGCCCGCACGGTCAGCGGCGTGCCCGTTTTGCCGCCCATCAAACCTTCCCAGCAAGAATTGCAACCGGTCGCCGCGCGCCTGCAAGCGTCGCTTTTTCCCGATAATCCCATCGCGCTCGAAGGACTCGACACGCTTTATCTCAATGCCGCAATTGCCAGCGAATTAAAAATCCCGCAGCGCGAAGCACTGCTCGCGTGGCTTCACGGCGGCGGACATTTGGTCGTCAGCGTGGAGCAACTTTCGGATCTGACCGCGCAGGCTTGGCTCGAAGAAGTTTTGCCGAGTGAATTGACCGCCGTTCAACCAGTCAAAATTGAGAGCGCTCTACAAATGTGGTTGCAAACCGGCACCGTAAAGTTGATTCAACCTTCCGCCCTCGAACCTCCTGCGAAACCGTCCGACAAAAGGAGATCGCAAACCAAAAACGTGCTCGCGCCCAATCCATTTTCCGAATTGAGCGACGACCCAAAATTTGAGCAGGGCGAAATGTCGGCGCTCACAGGAAAACTTCGTGACGGAATTGTCCTCGCGAAATCAGGCGAAATCCCGCTGGTGATCCAAGCCGTGCGTGGACGAGGTCGCTTGACGCTGCTGGCTTTTAGCGTGGAGCGGGAGCCGTTCATTTCCTGGAAAAATCGCCCGTGGTTTTGGGCAAAACTCTCAGAAATTCCCATCGGGCTGTATCAATCCAGCGAGTATAACATGTATGGTGGCCACAGCACTGATGGCATTTTTGGGTCGTTGATCGATAGCAAACAAGTTCGCAAACTGCCCCTCGCCTGGTTGCTTTTACTCCTCGTAGTCTATTTGGTGGTAATCGGGCCGCTCGATCAATTCTGGCTGAAAAAAATTAATCGTCAGATGTGGACATGGCTGACTTTCCCCGCCTACGTACTGATTTTTTCCGTGCTGATTTATTTTATCGGTTTTCAATTACGCGCCGGCGATTCGGAATTCAACGAATTGCAAATCGTGGATATTTTACCGCGCGGCGAGAAGGCTGTGTTGCGGGGGCGCACTTACGCCTCGATTTATTCTCCGTCCAATAAACTTTATCCCCTCGCGAGCGAACAACCTTTTGCCACGTTGCGCGGCGAATTTATGTCCAGCTACGGCGGAGCGGAAGAAAGCAGCCGCGCCACTGTCATTCAACGCGGAAATAATTTTGCCGCGCAGGTTTCCGTGCCGGTCTGGACGAGCCAGCTTTTTGTGAGCGACTGGCTGCAGGCCGCAGAATCTCCCCTGAAAATTTCAACCGTTCGCGAGGGCAATGATTGGAGTGTGAGCGTGCAAAATAAACTGGATCGAAAACTTTCTGAAACGCGAATCGTCGTTTCGAATCGAGTTTACACTGTGGGCGACATCGCAGCGCGGGAAAATAAAAAGGTGCGACTGCAAATCAAACAGGGAACGCCGCTCAAGGATTTCACGCGGCAAAACGGCAGTCAATTTTTCAATGCCGTGCAATCGCGCCAGCACACTTTTGGCAACAACCAGCCGCAAATGAACGTGCCGCTCAGCGCCATGGCAGCATCATTCAGCGCGCAATTAAATGAAGGCAATGGACAATATTTTATTTCGCCAGATGGTTTTGAGTTGTCGAAATTTGCCGAGCGCGGCGATGTGATTTTCCTGGCGTGGGATGAAGGACATTCGCTCACTAAACCACTAAACCAATTCACGCCGCGTCGGAGTCATCGCGACACCTTGCTGCGATTGGTTGTTCCAAACGAAATCAACCGCGCCTTTTAAACTCTTTAAATTATGTCAGCCATTCCTCCCATTCCTGCGGTTCAAACGTTCGGATTGACGCGCACTTACGGTGCCATGACCGCTCTCAACGCCCTCGATTTGACTATTCACAAGGGTGATTTGTTCGGGTTCATTGGCTCCAACGGCGCGGGCAAAACCACCACGCTGCGAATCCTCGCCACATTTTTGTCGCCCTCCGCCGGTCGCGCTGAAGTCCTCGGCCACGACGTGGTGAAGGACGCCGACGCCGTGCGCCACGTCATCGGCTACATGCCCGATTTTTTTGGAGTTTATAAAGACATGGAGGTCACCGAGTATCTCGATTTCTTCGGCGCTTGTTACAAAATTCCCACGGCGCAACGTGAGAAAACGGTCAGCGATGTTTTGGAATTGGTCGGCCTGAGTGAAAAAAAAGGCGCGCTGATCGGCGCGCTCAGTCGAGGAATGCAGCAACGGCTCGGGCTGGCGCGAGTGCTCATCCATGACCCGCAACTTCTTTTACTCGATGAACCAGCCAGTGGCCTCGATCCCCGCGCCCGCATCGAAATGATGGCCATTTTGCAGGAGCTACAACGTCTTGGAAAAACAATCATCATTTCGTCCCACATTTTGAGCGAGTTGCAAACCTTGTGTAACCGCGTTGCCATCATCGAAAAAGGGAAACTCATTTACAGCGGGCCGGTGCAAGGCGTTCGCGATCAGATGGCGTCCGGCTTGATTTATTGGGTGACAATTTCTGGCGATTCATCAGCAGCAATTCAACTTTTGAAATCGCGCCCGGAAGTTACAGAGGCGACCGCAGTGGATGGGCAGATAAAAGTGACGTTCGCCAGCCACGAAATTGATCCGTCATTTCTGCCGGAAGTTCTCGTGCAAAACGGCATAAAATTTACTGGCCTGTGGGAAGACGAATTGGGTCTGGAAGAAGTTTTCCTGCGCGTCACTCGAGGAGAAACGCAATAAGTTTTACAATTTAGCCGAGCGTTTTGAAAATTTTGGACGCCACTTCAATCGTTTGCTCAATATTCGCTCCGCTGTGCGCTGTGGAAATAAATCCCGCTTCGAATTGCGAGGGCGCGAAATAAATTCCTTCGTTCAACATGCCGTGGAAATATTTTTTGAAACGGTCGCGGTCGCTTTGCATGGCGTCGGCGAGATTGTGCACCGGCTTGTCCGTGAAATAAGCGCAGAACATCGAGCCGATATTGTTAAATTGAACTGAAATTTTCGCGGATCTCGCGGCCACCCGCATTCCATGGGCAAGTTGTTCTGCTAATTCTTCGAGTTTGCAATACGCGCCACTCGCTTGAAGTTCTTCGAGGTTGGCGAGGCCTGCCGCCATTGCGAGCGGATTTCCGCTGAGCGTCCCTGCCTGATAAACCGGACCAAGTGGCGCGAGCAAATCCATAATTTCCGCGCGCCCACCGAACGCGCCCACCGGCAAACCGCCTCCGATAATTTTTCCAAAACAACTCAAGTCCGGCGTGATGCCAAACAGTTTTTGCGCGCCGCCGAACGAGAGACGAAAACCGGTCATCACTTCGTCGAAGATTAAAAGCGATTCGTGGGCGGAAGTAATCTCACGGAGAAATTCCAAGTAACCCGGCTTTGGCAAATACAAGCCAGCGTTGCCGGGAACGGGTTCCAAAATAATTCCGGCAATCTGATTTTTGTTCGCGGCGAACGCAGCTTTGACAGCTTCGATATCGTTGAACGGGAGAACAATGGTGTGTTGCGTAAAGGCGACGGGAACTCCGGCGCTGTCAGGATTTCCAAATGTAAGAGCGCCGGAGCCGGCTTTAACGAGAAGCGAATCGGCGTGACCGTGATAACAGCCATCGAACTTAATGATCTTGTCGCGCTTCGTAAAACCGCGTGCGAGGCGAATGGCTGACATGCAGGCTTCGGTTCCGGAATTGCACATCCGCACCTTTTGAACACTCGGCACTGCGTCGCAAACGAGCTTCGCCATTTTGACTTCGAGCGGATTGGGAATTCCGAAACTGGTCCCCTGCTCTGCCGCATGTTGAATCGCTGAGATTATTTTCGGGTGTGCGTGGCCGAGAATCGCGGGTCCCCATGTGCCGATGTAATCAATATATTGATTGCCATCAACATCGAAAACTTTTGCTCCTTTGGCTTTGTTGACGAAGAACGGATGGCCGCCGACGGCGCGAAAAGCGCGCACCGGCGAATTGACGCCACCGGGAATATATTTTAGCGCCTCGGAAAAAAGTTTATCGGATGTATCCCGGGAACTCATGCGAAGAAATTAAGCAACGAAGCAACGGAAAAAATTCAGAGTTGCAACTCGTTAAAAGAAATCTCGAAACCAGTCAGTAATTTTGATTGGGCCATTTTCGTATCAGTCGCGCGGCAATGCAATTGATAGGAACCTTTGTTCAGCGCGAATACTTCGATAGTGCGGCTTTCAGGATCGACAATCCAGTATTCGGCAACGCCGACTTGTTCGTAGAGCGATTTTTTTTCGACTCGATCGCGCTTCCAGGTTCCAGGCGAAATTACTTCCATTGCCAAATCAGGCACTCCTCGAATTCGATCTTGAATAATGTTCTTATTCGCATTTGAGATAAAAAAACAATCGGGTTGAACCACACGATGCTGTGAAAGAATGATGTCTAAAGGACTGACGAAGACTTTTCCAGATTTTTTTCCGCGCACGAAATCGTCAAGCAAATGGGAGAATCTCAGAACAATCGTTTGATGTGAAGGCGTTGGCGTTGGTGACATAACAAGTTCTCCATCCCACAATTCGATGGGCAGATTCGTCTCCGGCAGTTCGGCGAGCATCTCGTCGTAGGTCCAAAGACGTTTCTCCACTTTTGGTTTTGGAAAAGTTGCGACTGCCATGCACTAACTAAGCCAAAGTTTCGGAGAAAATCAAAGCCTG
>JBDSYB010000334.1:0-3411 GCA_039925885.1 Verrucomicrobiota bacterium | reverse complement strand
TGGTGTAATTGTCATCATAAAATCCGCGCAAGGCCGCAGAAACGGTCCATGGTTTGGATCTTTCTATTGCCGACAACGAGGGTCCTGTTGCTGCATTGACCGTAGAAACGCCGAGTGCGACGATGCCAGCGGAAGTAAAAATTTTATTCATATTTAAGATTTATTTGCCCGAATGCCGTGCAATTAGACACACCCTTGTTTAAAAGCCAAGCACTTCTATCGAATGACGTTATCACTTGTCAAACAGTCTTTTGAGGGACTCGTCCCTTGGCGGATTTGCCCAACGTTCCCAATCGGTCAGAAACACATGGCTTGGTAGAAAATCCAAGCGAGCGTGTTTCAACGGAAAACCATTGGGCACTTCGCCTCTCGCCAAAATTTCCAAAACCATCCGACCCCATCCTTGCCGATCTTTTACCAACTGCGAGAGAAAACGGCTGTCGGTAGTTTTCGGAGATAAATATAGAGCCTGGACCGGCTTAAGATCGTCGTTTATTTTCAAAAAATCCTTCGGGTAGCTGATGCTTAATGGAACGCTTTGACGGTTTCCATACCAGGCGACGGCCCACGGCACATCGCTCATGACTAATTCGGTTTTTCGCATCCAACCGGAAGATTCCTGCACCAGGGGTGGATTATAGGGATAAAATATCTGAGAACTCGATGGAGGCAAAAGTGCGAAAATGAGTGGCGCAGAAATCACGACGCAAAATAAAACATTCGCTGCATAAAAAAGGATGCGTTCAGGAAAAACAATTTTACGAATCAGGTCGAAATAAAAAGCCACTCCGAAAATAAAGGCAACAGGACTCACCAAAATCAGCAGGTTTTCGGAATTAAACTGGGGCGAATCATTGGAGAGATGGCTTCGACCCAGGGACTGCGCGATCCACAAGGCGGCCACCGCAACCAAAATAAAAATTCGCAATCTGGCCTGCTCTTTCGACGCCATGGGAATCAACAACCCCGCCAAAAATAAAAAGCTCAACCAGCTTCCGCCTAGACGAGGGATTTCGTTTTCCACAAAGTCGGGAACGGAAACGGCAAGTTTACGGATGTAATCCACCAAGCGGGTTTTTGCGAAAACGGGTCCGCCGCTGAGCGATTTCTCGATTTGATTTTCAGGAAACGCAGGCGTGTTTTCACAGAGAGCGTAAGCCGCCGTGCCGAACCAATTTCCTGACAAAGAATGGTTGCGCACCAACCAGGGCGAGATCACGAGCAGAAAAACCGACGTCATCAGAAGACAGCTTTTCAAGCGATGCGCGTTTCCAAAGAGAATTAAAAACACCAGTGTGGCGAACCATAACGAGCCGAAGGAATAACGGGTCAGACAACCCGCTCCCAAAAGAATTCCGGTGGCCATGCTCCAAAACAGCGTTCGGCCCGACAAAGAATTTTCCACGGCGTGCAACCAGCAGAGAAGCGACCACGCCAGACAAAGAAAGATCAACACAAGCAGCAAAGTCGGCAGTCCCGAAATGCTAAACCGCCAAAAAAGTTCCGTCGAAGCAAACAACAGCGCGGAGAACAATCCCACGGTTCGATCAAAAAGCCGTTGCGCGATTTGAAACAGAACCAGCACCGCCACAAAAAAAAGAAACTGGTTGCAAGCCGCAATCCATAACTCTGGCGTAAAAGTGGAAAACGCCTTTTTCGGAATTTGGTAATCAATGGGAGCGACTTTCATAAGTCCCGCCAGCAAAAGCGGGTAGCCGGGCGCGTTCGCCAAATCGGGGTGGGCGACTTTCAAAGAAATTACTTTTTTAAATTCGCTTTGCTCACGCTCCCAATTCGATTTTTCCGCAGGAGATATACCGCCTTTTTGAATCCTGCTTTGCAGGGCTGTAAGTTTTTTGTTCGCCTGCAATTCCAACCGGGTGATGCTGAGGGGACGCACGTAGTCGGTCGCAAAACCTTTTCCCCGCGCAATATTTCGCGCCACCTGCGATAAATCCATGGCCTCTTCACTTCCAAAATTTCGGAAGCAAAATATATTGTAGATCGCAGCGAGAGCTATGAAGCCGAGCACAATCAGAGCCATGCGCATGAGACGCGCTCCTCCGCCTTCCTCAATGAAATGGATCCATTGTTGAACGCGCGCTGACATTACAATTCCTCCAGATGATAGGTGTGCAATTTGCGGTGCAAGGTGCGTCGGCTCACGCCAATTTTTTGCGCTGCGAGAGTTCGGTTGCCATCCGTTTCTTTCAAGGCGCGCATGATCAATTGTTTCTCGGCTTCTTTCACGCTCAAATTACTCGGCGTATTAAACGTGGCTCCCGGCGCGAGAGCAATACTGGAACCGGCACGCACATTCGTCGGCAAATCACGAAAAGTAATTTTGTCGCCACGCGCCAAAACGACAGCGTGTTCCATGGCGGTGCGCAGTTCGCGGACGTTGCCCGGCCACGAAAATTTCATCAACGCATCCATCGCGTCGGGCATGATGCTCTTAATGGTTTTATCATTTTCCTTCGCGAACTCTCGCATGAAATTTTGCGCCAGCAATGGGATATCGGTCGCCCGCTCGCGCAATGGCGGCAAAATCAATTCCACGACCCGTAGTCGAAAAAATAAATCTTCGCGAAATGTTCCTGCCTTGACGAGTTCTTCCAGATTTTTGTTGGTGGCCGTGATCAAACGCACATCCGCCGTTATCGTTTTATTCGAGCCGACGCGCTCAAAGGTTCGTTCGCCCAGAAAACGCAGCAACTTCACTTGCAACGTTTGATCAATTTCACCGATTTCGTCGAGGAAAAGCGATCCGCCTTGCGCTTGCTCAAAGCGCCCCACCCGCCGCTCATGCGCGCCGGTGAAGGCGCCCCGTTCGTGGCCGAACAATTCGCTTTCGAGCAACGTGGGCGCGAGCGCGGCGCAATGAACAGTGACGAGCGGTTGCCGGGCGCGCGGACTTAATTGATGAATGGCTTTGGCAATAAGTTCCTTGCCCGTGCCGCTTTCGCCGAGGATTGAAATCGTGGCGCGGGTCGGGGCAACCTGGCGCACGACATCGAGCACTTCGTTAATTGAGGGCGATTCGCCGATGATATTTTCCAAACCAAACCGGGTGTGAAGCTGCTGGCGGAGCGAAACATTTTCCGTCTCAAGATTTTGCTGGCGAAGGGCGCGGGCGATGCGCATTTCCAGTTCTTCAATCTGCAAACGGCCCTTGGCGATGTAATCATCCGCGCCGCGTTTCATGGCATCCACAGCCAATTCTTCCGAGCCATACGCGGTCATCAAAATGCAAATCGGTGGTTTGGTGAGGGACTTGGCGCGCGTGATCAGTTTCATTCCGTCCTCTTGTGGCAAACGAAAATCGGTGAGCAACACAGCGAAATTTTCCTGCTCCAGCAAGGTCATCGCGCTGGCAGCGTCTTCCGCAATGTAAACGTCGTAATGATCCTC
>JBDSYB010000333.1:0-5073 GCA_039925885.1 Verrucomicrobiota bacterium | reverse complement strand
CGCGAAGGCGGCAGTCGCAGCGAAGAAAGTCACAGTGACAATTGCATTTAAAGTTTTCATAAATCATTTTTCCCGTTGTTGAATGGATGGAAATTTTCCGCGAGCGAACCGCGACACGGAACGAGTGGGAAAGCAAATCAATCGCGCGCGAGGCACGATGGATTCAGCTTAGAGAAGAACAGGTGGAGCAAGACTGCGAAACGCCGGACCAAGATACACCTCTGGCGTGGACATCCAATTGCGTCGCCAACCTTGGCGGGAAACTGGTGCTTCGAGTCGCGCAACGGTCACCAAGTGCGATGGCGAAACAAAATCTAAAGTGACAAAGCTGAAGTCGGGCTTGGATAAAATTTGATTGCCGGCGGTGTGAACAACGGATTTGAGCGAATCGCAAAATGAATCTTTGTGGTCGCCATGTCTATCAGAGTTGGGCGATTGATCGTGGTCATGGTGTGAGGCTTCGCCATGTTGCTCGTGCCCCGTTTCGCAATGGGATTCCCCAATGCAACAAGTGCTGGAGCAGAAAAGAAAGGCTGCGAGCCAGACAACCAGCGAAAGCGACGCGCCCAAGCGAGTAGCAACCGTCAGGTTTGTTTTTTTGTTATGGCTCACAACTGATGTCAAGCTGGCGAGTCAAAGAGATTTTGTCAAATTTCCATCCGGATGCTGGAAAAAGTTAGGCCAGACAGACGTGCAGACTGCGTGGATTGAAGATGACATTCAATCCAACGCAGTCGGTCAATTTCGACTAATCTTACTTTTCCATACCTTTGGTCATGGTCGCCCTTTTTTACAGAACCGCAAAAGGCCAAGTCGCCGCCGCATTTGGAGCAGGCGTGGACAACCTTGCTTTCGTTTTATTTGTTCACTGGGATTCTTGCCCAGCTTGCAACTTCCGATTGCGGGTTGCGTGTGGACGATTCACAAACATTGCCGCCGAACAGAAACCAGCTACAGTGCCGTCCATAATCGTATGACACGCCAGCAGATTTTGGATCTCTACTTCATGGACGCTCGCGCCAAAGTGATTGATCTCGCGGCCTTCATGGATCGCGTGGAGCGCGCTGAAGGCGAAGAAGATTTTCGGATGAAAGCGTTTCGCGAAGCGTTGCAGGAATTGGAAAAGGGAAATGCAGATCGCGCGAAACGTGTTTTGCTTTCCTTAAGTGATCCGACGACGGAACCAATTCCGGCAGCGACGACGAAAGCTGCTTGCGGAGCATGGCTGGGAAACGTTGAGAGAAATTTGAGTTGAGAGTTGAGAGAAGACACCCAACTTTCAACTCAAAACTCTCTCAACTTCCCCATGCATGAGTTGAGAGACAAACCCAGAGAAAATGACGAGAAAAAGGATCTGACAATGTTTAATTTTGAAAAACTGGAAGTTTGGAAAAAAGCGATCGAGTTCGCCGATTTTGTTTACTCAGTGACTCGCACCTTCCCGGATGATGAACGATTCGGTTTAACCAATCAAATGAGGCGGGCGGCGGTTTCAATTTCCTCAAACATCGCCGAAGGAACTTTGCGACATTCGCAACAAGATTACGCTCGATTCATCGAGATCGCCGCTGGTTCCGTCTTTGAAGTCGTCTCGCAATCTATTATCGCGCAACGGCAAAACTATTTGTCCGAGACAAATCGCCAGCGCATTTATGCCGCTGCCGAGGAGTAAAGTAAAATGTTGAGCGGCCTGCGGCGTTCGCTCGGCTTTTCATAACGGACTCTCAACACTCAACTAAAAACTCTCTCAACTTCCCATGCGCTACATCGAACCACACGGACACATGGTCAGCCGCACGACGGACGATTACATCGACATGGCGACGGCGGGTTGCGCGTGCGTTTGTGAACCGGCGTTTTGGGCGGGCTTTGATCGCAGTTCCGCTGATGGGTTTTACGATTATTTTTGCCAACTCACCGAACACGAACCGAAACGTGCCGCGAAATTTGGCATCCCTCATTTCTGCTGGCTTTGCATCAACCCGAAAGAATCCGAAGACGTCAAACTCGCGCAGGAAGTCATCGCACTCATTCCAAAATTTATCGCTCGGCCAAATGTTCTCGGCATCGGCGAAATTGGTTTAAACAAAAATTCGCGCAACGAATTGAAAGTTTTGGAAATGCACATCGACGTTGCCGCGCAGCACGATCAACTCATTCTCGTCCACACGCCGCATCTGGAAGACAAATTGAAGGGAACAAAACTCATCATTGACGCGTTAAAAAATGACAAACGCATCAAGCCCGCACGCGTCATCATCGATCACGTCGAGGAACACACGATTCAACTCGTGCTTGATGCCGGGTTCTGGGCGGGGATGACGCTTTATCCCGAATCAAAATGCACTCCGGCACGCGCCATCGACATGCTGGAAGTTTATGGGAACGAAAATATCTGGATGAACAGCGCGTGCGATTGGGGTGTGAGTGTTCCGCTGGCCGTTCCGCACACCGCGCTTGAAATGCGAAAACGAGGACACAATGCAGAACAAATCGACAAAGTGGTTTATCAAAATCCGCTGAAGTTTTTGAGCCAAACGCCGAAGTTTAAAATTTAACGCTAAGGCGAAAAGACGCAGGGACGCGAAGCTCAAATTTATTTTTCTCCGCGTCTCTGCGTCTTTGCGTTAAGATTTTTTTGTGAAACTCAACCACGGCCTTCACCTCGCCTACTGCACGAACATCCATCGCGGCGAAAATTGGGCGGAGACATTTGCCGCGCTCCAGGAATACACCCTCGCGGTTCGTGATCGTGTTTGCCCTAAAAATCCCTATGCGATTGGTTTGCGATTGAGTGACCGCGCTTCCTTTGAACTGAGCAATCCCGCCACGCTCAACGCCTTTCGCAAATGGCTTGATGCAAATCATTGTTACATTTTTACGATCAACGGATTTCCTTTTGGAAGATTCCATGGCGGGCCAGTGAAGGAAAAAGTTTATTCGCCCGACTGGACCTCATCCGAACGTGTCGCTTACACCAACCGGCTTTTTGATTTGCTTTCCCAACTTTTACCGTCGGGGATTGAAGGAAGCGTCAGCACCGTTCCAGGATCTTTCAAAGAATTCGTGAAAACGCCGGACCAGCTAAGAACGATTCGTAATAATATTTTTCATTGCGTTGAACACATCGCGCGCGTCAGCGAACAAACTGGACGAAAACTTCATCTTGGTTTGGAACCCGAACCGCTCTGCCTGCTCGAAACCACCAGTGAAACCGTTCATTTTTTTGACCGCCTGCGCGCGGAACACAATAACGATCCGCGTCTCTTCGAATATCTTGGTGTCAATTACGACACGTGCCATCTCGCCGTGGAATTTGAAGATCCGGCCAACTCGATGCGCACGTTGCAACAACATCAAGTGAAGATCAGCAAACTGCATTTAAGCTCCGCACTTAAGGTGATGGCCACGTCGGAAGTTTGCGCCGCTCTGAAATCTTTTGCGGATGATGTTTATTTACATCAGGTCGTTTCGCGCGATGCCGCAGGACATTTCAAACGCTTCAAAGATTTGCCCGACGCGCTCAGTCAGGAGTCAGAAGTCAGAAGTCAGGAGTCAGAATGGAGAATTCATTTCCATATTCCGTTGCACAGTCCGGCCACGGAATTATTCGGCAATACAATAGACCATCTGCTCGGGGTGCTGGACATTCTCGCGCAAAATCCGAGACTTTGTTCCCATCTAGAAATGGAAACCTACACTTGGGAAGTCATGCCGGAGGAAATGAAAAACCGCAGCGTGGTCGAGCAGCTTGTTGCCGAATACGAATGGACGCTGAAACAACTCCAGCAGCGACAATTGGCGTGATCTACGCTTTTCTGTTTTCAAAATGCTTGTTGCCCGCAAACCCAGTCAGCTTCGATCCTTGTTGGTTTTAGCTCGCGCCTCAAATCTGCCCACGGTCTGGTCAAACTGCCTGGCGGGTTGGCTGCTCGGTGGTGGCGGGGAACAGGCTAAATTTTTCTGGCTCTGTCTCGGCGCCACGTTTCTTTACAGCGGCGGAATGTTTTTGAACGATGCATTCGACGCTAATTTTGATCGGCAACATCGAAGGCTTCGACCCATTCCTTCGGGTGCAATTCCAGAACGCCATGTTTGGTGTTGGGGTTTTGTTTTGCTTGGCCTTGGCGCAGGTGCGTTGTCTTGCATGGGCCAAACAACAGTGATTCTGACCGTGTTGCTCATTGTTTTTATCCTGCTTTACGATGCCATTCACAAGTTAGTTCCGTTCTCACCTGTTTTGATGGCGGGTTGCCGATCGCTTCTTTATCTGGTCGCCGCTTCTGTTTCCGAGGAAGGGATTACGGGCCTCGCGGTTTGGTGCGCCCTGGCGCTTGGGGCTTACATCGTTGGCTTGAGTTACCTCGCGCGAAAAGAAACGAGCCGCGGCCCTTTGCAGAGTTGGCCCTGTTATTTCCTGGCGGTGCCTGGCGTTTTGGCCTTGCTGATAAATAGCGGAACTTATCTGCAAAAAGCGCTGATTATTTTGCTCAGCGTGGTTGTGTGGATTCTGTGGTCTTTGCGTCACATATTTTGGAAAACCCAACGTAATATCGGACTCTCCATTTCGCTTTTGATCGCTGGCATTCCCTTGCTGGATGCGCTGGCAGTCGGAGGCGCAAACATGAGCGCCATTTTCGTCGCCTTGTTTTTTCTGGCGCTGCTTTTCCAGAAATTCATTCCGGCGACTTGAAGAGATTGAATCCGTTTCTTGCTCAAGGTTGCCCATTCAATTACGTTTTTAGCCATGATTTTTTCGGTGCCGCGCTGCCTTATTTTTATTTTGCTGTTCGCGGTGGCAGGCTGTGATTCCACTCCCGAATCCAGTTCGAACGAACAAACAGACCGGCATTACTTAAATGGCCGCAGTCGCGTCAGCAGTCAGGACTACAAAGGCGCAATGGAAGAATTTGAACAAGCGCTCGCGGCCAATCCGCAATCGGCTGCGGCCCACTTCGAGTTGGCGTTGCTGGAAGAAACTCAGGAAAAAAATTTCGCCGCCGCTATTTATCATTACGAGCGGCATTTGAAATTGCGCCCCGCTTCCGAATACGCCGAACGCGCCCGTGATCG
>JBDSYB010000332.1:0-33599 GCA_039925885.1 Verrucomicrobiota bacterium | reverse complement strand
AATGTATCCAGCAATCGTTCCGCGTTCACCGGTTCGGAACTAAAAAAATCAAAATCGACGGACTGCCGATGGCCGAGTCGTAACGCTAAGGCAGTTCCGCCATAAAGCACGAACTGACTTGGAACCTGCTTCAATTCCGGCCAGAGCGCGCGTTGCGCCGCTGGCAAAATTTCCATTCTGGGAACGAAATTCATTTCAAAGAACCACCCGCCAAAGGACGTTCCGGCAAACCAAATACGACGTGCCAATAACTCCATGATTTTGCGTCGAAAATTCCTGGCTCGGCATTTAAAAATGCGTCGCGCAATGCCGGAACACCAAATGTTGCACGCACCGTTTCCAGTTCTTTCCACGAACCCAATGTCATAGCCTGCATGAGAAAGCGCGGAACATTTTGCAAAACTTCTTCCGGCGATTTCCACCAGATCAATCGTTGCGCAATTTGTTTAATTGGTTCGTTTGTTTCCATGCGAACTTAATTCTGAATCAACTCCCGCAGCACTCGCTGTGGGAAAATTTTATCAATTGGCTTTAACAGCCGAAGCTAATCCGCCTGCAATCGCCGCAATTACCGGATGTTCAAGAAATTTACTTAACGCTGATTTGGCTTGAGCTTTTTCAACCTGCGAAAAACTAGAGTGCTCTATCGCTGCGTTAAATTTCTCAACATTTATAACGGTCGAAATGGAATTATGATTTCCCAGTTGAACGTTGGTCGGATTGTGAATGTTATTGTGGTTTATGGTAAATGCAATTGGTGACTCCTCTTTGCCCTCAATGACGCGAACTCCTCGCGCTTTAATTTGACCAACTCCAGCGACTGGTTCGCCATCACCGCCAAGCGTTGGCCGCCAATCGATCAGGTTTTCCTCTGCAAGCTGGCTACATATCCGAGCAAGTTGGCCGTAACTCTCAACGGGAGGAAAATGGTCGTCTGGAACTTCGCACCATTGGAAAAGTCCACGGGAGCGAAGGTCGTAATACCTTTGCAGAACAATTGGCTGGAGGTCAGTGTCGTTCACGAAATTCTTTTACTTCTTTTCGTCCACGACTTCCGCGTCGATGATCGGACCTTCATCGGATTTCGCTTCCGCGCCGGGTTGCGGACCCGCGTCAGCTTCCGCGCCGGGTTGACCGCCCGCTGGACCCGCCTTTGCTTTTTCCGCCGCCGCTTTGTAAAGCTCCGCTGAAACCGCCTGCCAGGCTTCGTTCATTTTGTCGCTTGCCGCTTTAATCGCCGCAGTGTCGGTGCCCTTAAGCGCTTCTTTGACTTCGTTGGCCGCAGTTTCGATTTTCGTTTTGTCGTCCGCAGAAATTTTATCCGCGTTGTCCTTCAACATTTTTTCCGAGCGATAAACGGCGCTGTCCGCATCATTGCGCGTTTCGAGTTCTTCCTTCTTCTGTTTGTCCTCATCGGCGTGCAACTCCGCGTCTTTCTTCATCTTTTCAATTTCATCTTTGGAAAGACCGCTGCTCGCCGTGATGGTGATTTTCTGTTCCTTGCCCGTGCCAAGATCTTTCGCGCTGACGTGCAAAATGCCGTTCGCATCAATGTCGAATGTGACTTCAATCTGCGGGACACCGCGCGGGGCCGGCGGAATGTCGGTCAGATTAAATTTGCCAATCGTCTTGTTGTCTTTGGAGAACTGTCGTTCGCCTTGCAACACGTGAATTTCCACGCCCGGCTGATTGTCCGAAGCCGTGGAGAAAATTTCCGATTTGCGCGAAGGAATCGTGGTGTTGCGCTCGATGAGTTTCGTGAAAACGCCACCGAGAGTTTCGATTCCGAGCGACAAAGGCGTCACGTCGAGCAAAAGAACATCTTTGACTTCGCCTTTGAGAACGCCGCCCTGAATACCTGCGCCAATCGCGACGACTTCGTCAGGATTCACGCCTTGATGCGGTGGTTTGTTAACAAGCTTGTGCGCGGTTTCCACAACACGCGGCATCCGCGTCATTCCACCGACGAGCACGAGTTCATCAATCTTGTCCGCCGCGATTTCCGCATCTTTCAAACAGGCTTTTACCGGCGCAATGGTGCGCTCGAAAAGGCTGTCGGTCAGTTGCTCCATTTTCGCGCGAGTAAGTTTCAGCGAAATATGTTTCGGCCCGCTCGCGTCGGCGGTGATAAAGGGAAGATTGATGTCGTATTGCTGTGAACTTGAGAGCGCGATTTTCGCTTTTTCTGCTTCTTCCTTGATGCGTTGCAAAGCGTCCGGCTGCTTGCGCAGATCCATGCCCTGCTCCTTTTTGAATTCGTCGAGAATCCAATCCATCAATTTGTTGTCCCAGTCATCGCCACCCAAATGCGTGTCGCCGTTCGTGGCCTTGACTTCAAAAACGCCATCGCCAATTTCGAGAACGGAAATATCAAATGTGCCGCCCCCTAAATCATACACGGCGATTTTTTCATCTTTCTTTTTGTCGAGGCCGTAAGCGAGCGAGGCCGCCGTCGGCTCATTAATAATGCGAAGAACTTCGAGACCAGCAATTTTGCCAGCGTCTTTGGTCGCCTGGCGTTGTGAGTCATTAAAATATGCAGGAACTGTGATGACGGCTTGGGTGATTTTTTCGCCAAGGCGCGTTTCGGCGTCCGCTTTCAATTTACCCAAAATCATTGCGGAAATTTCCGGCGGCGTGAATTGCTTCGGCTTGCCGTCAATTTCAACTTCGACCGCTGCGTCACCATTGCTCGCCCGAACCACTTTGTAGGGAACGCGTTTCAATTCTTCCTGAACTTCATCAAACTTGCGTCCCATGAACCGTTTCACTGAGTAAACTGTGTTGCGAGGATTCGTCACAGCCTGACGCTTTGCAGCATCGCCAACAATCCGTTCGCCAGTTTTCGTAAAAGCCACGACGGAAGGAGTCGTGCGTTTTCCTTCTGAGTTTTCCAAAACCATCGGTTCCCCGCCTTCCATCACCGCCATGCAGGAATTCGTGGTTCCAAGATCAATTCCAATTACTTTTGCCATAAAATTTATTCGTTAAGAAATTTTGTTTAAAAATGTCGAAAATACAAAACCAGTTAGCAGCGATGATGCCAGCCCACTTAAAAGTTTATAAATATCTAACGTAAAGCACTTTACGATGTTAAATGCGAAACTTTAATTCGGGCGAAAGGGGACGTTATGGCGCATTAGCAAGATTAAATCGAGAAAAATGTCACACCTCTGTCTCACCAACAGGTTCAGCGGCAGGAAGTGGAGAGGCAGATTCGCCTCGCTTGAGCCAAACTAAAATCAAACTTATGTCTGATGGCGAAACGCCGGAAATACGTGACGCCTGGCCAACGGTCGCCGGACGAATTTTGATTAGCTTTTGGCGCGCCTCAGTTCGGAGACTTTGCACTTTGATATAATCGAATGTTGCCGGAATTTGTTTGTCCTCGAGACTTTTGAATTTCGCGACCTCAGTTTCTTGTCGGCTGATGTAGCCCGCATATTTTACCGTAATTTCCACCTGTTGCTTCACGTCTTGCGGCAAATTCTCATTTTGCGAAGGCAAATCAGCGTAAGTCGTTTCTGGCCGACGTAAAATCTGGATCAGCGCATCCGAACCGTGTCGCGTATTGGTCAAACGGCTTAATTCGCACTCGATAGCCACTTTTTTCTCGGAAAACTTGGTGAAGTTTCGTGCAGGCAACAATCCGGCCTCAAAACCAATCTCGCTCAAACGCAAATCCGCATTGTCCTGGCGTAATAGCAATCGATATTCTGCCCGAGAAGTAAACATGCGATACGGCTCGGCGGTTCCTTTCGTCACGAGATCGTCGATCAACACGCCGATATAAGCCTGGTCGCGCCGCAAAATGATTGGCTCCAGATTTTTTACGCGTCGGGCTGCATTGATTCCGGCAATTAAACCTTGAGCCCCCGCTTCTTCGTAACCGGACGTTCCGTTAATTTGCCCGGCGAGATAAAGGTTCTGACAAACCTTGGTTTCCAAAGAAAGTTTTAGCTGAGTTGGAAAAGCGAAATCGTATTCCACAGCGTAGGCGGGACGAATGATGTCGGCATTTTCGCAGCCCAAAATCGTCCTAACCAACTGAATTTGCACTTCAAATGGCAAACAAGTGGAAAAACCGTTGACGTAAATTTCATCGGTGGCGATGCCCTCGGGTTCAAGAAAGACTTGATGGCGCTCTTTTTCGGCAAACCGCACGATTTTATCTTCAATCGACGGACAATAACGCGGCCCAATTCCCTCAATGACCCCAGAATACATCGGTGATTTATGCAAATTAGCCCTCACCAACTCAGCAGTTTTTTCCGAGGTATAAGTTAAATAGCAAGGCATTTGCCCGTTCAACTGTTCAAGAATCGAGTTTTTTGGATATTTGGAGCTTTTCCCGTCGCCATGTTCCACGTGGAACAAATCGTCTTTCCAAAATGTAAAATAAGGAACCGGGTCGTCTCCCGGTTGAATATCCATTTGGGAAAAATCAATCGACCGCTTGAGCAAACGGGGTGGGGTGCCGGTTTTCAATCGACCAAGTTCCAGCCCAAGCTCTGTCAACGAACCGGATAATCCCATCGCCGCAGATTCGCCAGAACGTCCGCCGGACTGTTGATTTGACCCGATATGCATCAAGCCACGCAGAAAAGTCCCCGTCGTGACAACCACCGTTTCTCCGTGAAACTGGACCTCCAACATGGTTTCAACGCCAAAAACCTTCCCGTCTTTATGAAGTAATTTCGCAGATTGACCCTGCTTAATGTCGAGATTCTCCTGCCGCTCACAAACCCACTTCAAATAGAATTGATACGCCTTTTTGTCGCATTGAGCACGCGGCGCCCAAACGGAAGGCCCTTTTGTGGTGTTCAACATCCGAAATTGTAAACCCGACATGTCCGTCGCCTTTCCCATCTCGCCACCGAGCGCATCGATCTCGCGAGCCAAATGTCCTTTTGCCAAACCGCCAATCGCCGGGTTGCACGACATTTGGCCGATGGTGTCAGCGTTTATCGTGAGTAAAAGGGTTTGACAACCCATGCGGGCCGAAGCGAGCGCGGCTTCAACTCCAGCGTGACCCGCACCGACGACAATGACGTCGTATTTTTTCGGAAAAACAAACATGAGACCTAACTATGCCAAAGAACATGTCGATTCAAAGGGCGATTTTCGGGGAACTTTTTTAAGTCCGCGACTTGGGTTGACCGCAAGATGTTCGCAGATTTTGAATACAGCCTCCATCGCCTCGGCATTACCAATTCCTCACGCAATTTTGGAAACGGATTTGGCGGAAGCGCGATGAGTTTCCAAATAAGCGAAGAATTTTCAATTGCAATTCCATGATCGTTTTCCGCCGCCTTTTTTCCGTCTTCAACTCCCGGTTGGTGATAATCATTGACGTTGATTAGCGACGCATAAAATCCAACGGCTCGCTCAAATAACGCAATCAAAACACCAACGGAAAAGGGCGAGACTTTCTGAACCACCAGCGTCATGGAATCGCGGTTGTTTTCAAACAACGCCTGGCGTGTTCCCAAGAAAAACCACTGCAAAAATCGCCCGAAGTCACATTTGGTTCCACTTCCAACGGTTTTGTTCTTTGATTTTCTAAAACCTCACAAAATACAGCGAAAAAATTATTAAACCATATCTAAGTTATTGAATATAAGCATTTTGGTCGGCTTAGCTTATATTGCCGTAAACCGCAAGTCCTTAATTTACCACGTTTCCATCCAAGTCTTTTTCTTTGCCGAACGACTCCAGAATGAGTTGCGGCAAATAGCGAGAAAGCAACTCTAAACGGTCTTTAGACGGCAAAATCACCATATATTTCCCCGCCTTTACCGTTACAGGCGTAAACCGCATCAGCGCCTCTTGCGCACCAGAATCTTCTTTAACATTCTTTTTTCTCGTCAGTTTATCCCAAGCAGAAGCGCCTTTCAACATTTCGGAAATATCGAAACCTTGAAGTGCCGCAGGGAGCAAACCCACGGAGGAAAGTTCGCTGGTTCGTCCGCCAACCCAATCCCACATGGGAAATCGCTCCAGCCATTTGTCGCGATTGGCCACTTTGTCCAGCGCACACTCCAAACCCGTGATCGCAACCGCATGATTTTCAAAGCGCAAACCGGCGAGTTCGTAAGCGGCTTTGGCTTCCAACATGCCGTTGCGAGTTTCCTTGGTTCCACCGGATTTCGAATTGATCAGGCAAAGGCTTTGCCGAGTTCAGGAATGCCAGCGAGGAGCGCTTCCATCCTATCCGGGTCCGTATTGTCGAAAAAAGGGAATCTCCATTTTGTCGCTCTTGGGATGACCCAACGCCGACACAACAAATTGCGGTCCCAAATGCTTCTTGAATTCGTGGTTCCATTTTGGCGAAAAAATCCTCGGGAAATTTCATCCGAAATATCGAGCGCCAGTTCGATGCTGGGATATTCCGTATAATATTTTTGAAACCGCTCCCAAAGTTATTGTGCTGTTGCTTCATAAATCCAATTACAAGTTGAGTGAATAATTCATGCAAATTCTGCTCGTGAGAAACGTTCCAAACGTAATCAACGTTCTGAATTTCCGACATGCTCGCTCTTACAATTCTTATTTTTCTGGCTGGAATCGCTTTGCTCGTTGGCCCTTTGGCTGATGGGAGCTTACAACAGTTTGGTTCGATTGCGTCAAGCGGTCAAAATTGCTTGGGCGCAAATCGACGTATAACTCACGCGTCGGCACGACCTCATTCACGGATGCAAAGGAACGCAAAGAACTCTGAGAAAAAATCTTTCGCGTCCCTGCGTTCTTTCGCAGCTATTTTATTTTTTCGCCGTTTTGTTGCGCCGAAGTTTTCCCGTTGCCTTGATTGGTTTTCGCTCTGGCGGAAGCGGCTTAAAAATCGTTAAGCCGGTGAACTTCCGCTTCTTGTCGTATTGCAACATCACGGGAAAAATTTTCAAAAACTTGCGCGGCAACTCCCAGACAAACGCGCTGTAAGGCGGCATCTCGCCGCGTTTATGTTTGCGCATCTCAAGTGTGACCAGATGCGTGTCGAACCGAACTTCGACTCCACTTTCTTCCAATCGCACCAGCCGATCCGCCGCGATGCTCCAATCGTGTTTGCGGAAAAATTTCCAGGTGCTGCGATGCGGATTCAGCACCTCCACGTTCAACTTCGCGCCGTGAAATTCAATGGTGTCATTGACCACTGTCGCCGCTTTTTGGTTTGAAAATATGTGCTTGGAATTCGGCATCGCCCGATAGCCAATTTTTTTGCTGCCAGCGCGCGGTAATAACAGCCAGCGGTCCTCCGCGCCTCGGACCGTCCTGCAAATTTTGCAAACTTCTTTTTCGCCGGACGCTTTGCGCCAACCTTCATCGTGTCGGCACTGCAACCCGAGAAATTCCCAGAGCGCGCCGAGTTGCTGATAAATTTCCGCGAACCGTTCCGCTTCCTTTCCACGCGTGTTCGACGCCGGAGGTTGCGAAACAAAATCCATCGACCGAAGCAGTTGGCGCATTTCGCGTTTCAAACTCAGAGGCATCTTTTTCATAACCAGTCGAACATACCGGAAATTTCCGAAACATTCATCTACGCTTGCCCGATTCGGCGCCTTTCGATTCAATGACCGTCGCGTTCCAAATGACACATCCGGTTCATCTCATTCTCCCGCCCGGCACACGCATCGTAACGCGCCACGTCGCGAACAAGATTGGCGGCGGACAATTCATCGCCACCGGCTCGGTCGCCGTGATTCTTCATTCACCCGATGACGCGAAACATGCTTACAAAGTCCGTTTCAACGACGGCGCGGAAGCGATGCTTCGTCGCAACGAATTTTCCATCCTGAAAGAATTCAGAGCCATTCAGTTTGGAGTCCCGCCTTCAGCCGGTTCCGATGAGCTGGCATCAACCGCACAGGAACCGGCTGAAGCCGGAACTCCAAACTCGGATTTCGAGTTCTGGAAACCTTTCATCATCTACCGCTGCGTCGTTGGCTCGCAGGCCTACGGCTTGAGCGACGAAACTTCCGACGTGGATCGCCGTGGCATTTTCCTGCCGCCCGCAGAATTACACTGGTCACTTTACGGCGTGCCGGAACAAATCAATCCCACGGACAGCGACGACACCGCTGAAACCTATTGGGAACTCCAGAAATTTCTCGTCATGGCCCTCAAAGCCAATCCGAACATCCTCGAATGTTTGCACACCCCGCTCGTCGAACACGCCACGCCGCTGGTGCAGGAATTATTGGCTCATCGCCAAAAGTTTTTATCCAAATTAATTTACCAGACCTACAACGGCTACGTGATGAGCCAGTTCAAGAAACTGGAGCAAGACCTCCGTGCGCGCGGCGAGATCAAATGGAAACACGCCATGCACCTCATGCGCCTGTTGCTCTCCGGCATCAGTGCCCTGCGCGAAGGCGAATTGCGTGTGCGCCTCGACGAACATCGCGCCGCGCTGGTGCGAATCAAACGCGGCGAACAACCCTGGGCCGAAGTCAACGCCTGGCGTTTTCGTCTGCACAAAGAATTCGACGAAGCGTTCGCTTCAACCAAGTTGCCGGAGCGACCAGATTACAACTGGACGAATGAGTTTTTGTTGAAGGCGAGAAGACAGCAGGTGAAATAGAAGTTGAAAAACGTTATAGTCGGCACAAACGGCCCTTTAAGAACATGCTGCTAACAATTACTACAACGCACAGTCCAGCCACTGACCTGGGTTATTTGCTCCGCAAAAATCCAGCGCGTCCGCAGTCATTCAATCTGAATTTCGGCAAAGCGCATGTGTTCTATTCAGAAGCTACGAGCGAGCGATGCACGGTCGCGTTGCTTGTCGATGTTGATCCAATTGGCTTGGTGCGGAACCGTCGCGGGCCATCCGGCGAAGGCGGCGCGCTGGAGCAATATGTCAACGACCGACCTTACGCCGCCTCTTCATTTTTGAGCGTGGCGATTGCCGAAGTCTTTGGCAGCGCGTTGTCCGGCAAAAGCAAGGAGCGTCCGGAACTTGTCGATACGCCGATGCCTTTGCGCGTGACGTTTTCTGCAATGCCTTGTCGAGGCGGTGAAGAATTCCTGCGAAAACTATTCGAGCCGCTCGGTTACAAAGTTTCCGCGCGCCGATTACCGCTCGACGAAAATTTTCCTGATTGGGGCGAAAGCGCGTATCACCACGTTGAGTTGGAAGCGTCGCTGCCGTTGCAAAAACTTCTCACCCATCTTTACGTCCTCGTGCCAGTGCTCGACAACGACAAGCATTATTGGGTGGGCGACGACGAGGTGGAAAAACTTTTGCGTCACGGCGAAGGATGGTTGGCATCGCATCCCGAACGCGAAATCATCACGCGCCGCTATTTGAAACATCAACGCAGTTTAGTGGATAATGCTTTGTCGCAACTTATGGACGAAGACGAACCAAATCCCGATGCCATCGCGGAAGCCCACGCTCAGGAGGAAGCGTCTATTGAAAAAAGCATCAGTCTGAACGAACAACGTCTTGGTTCGGTTCTGGCCGCGCTGAAAGCCAGCGGTGCGACGCGCGTTTTGGACCTCGGTTGCGGCGAAGGCAAACTGCTCCAACTGCTGCTCAAGGAAAAGCAATTCACCGAAATTGTCGGCATGGACGTGTCGCATCGCGCGCTCGAAATTGCGAGTGACCGATTGCATTACGACCGTTTGCCACCCATTCAGAAAGAAAGATTGCGACTGCTTCACGGCTCACTCATTTACCGCGATCAACGGCTTGCCGGTTTTGATGCCGCTGCCGTCGTAGAAGTGATTGAACATCTTGATGCGCCACGCTTGGCCGCATTTGAACGCGTGTTATTCGAGTGCGCCAAACCGAAGAACATCGTCATCACGACGCCCAATCGCGAATACAACGTGAAATGGGAAACGCTTCCCGCTGGCAAGTTCCGTCATCGCGACCATCGTTTCGAGTGGACGCGCGCGGAGTTTCAGGGATGGGCAAATGGCGTCGCTGAGCGCTTCGGCTACAGCGTGCGCTTTCTGCCAGTTGGCCCGGAAGATTCAATCGTCGGTTCGCCGACTCAGATGGGAATTCTTGAAAGGAATAACAGTTGAACACGCATCAACTCACGCACGAACTTAAAGAGGCAATTCGCAAACTTTACACCGCCTTCGCTCAATATAGTCCGAGACATCCGGAAGGTTGCCCTTGCTGTGTCAGCGACGAAGATAAACGTCGTCTGCTTTCAAAGCCTCTCAATGCGCTAACAGTTGATGACGTTAGCCGATATTCATTGAAAGCGTTAACGACCTGGGGAACCGTGAATGATTTCAAACATTTCCTTCCCCGCCTGTTGGAATTAATGGCGACCGATGAGTGTTCAGCAATCGAACCAGAAGTTCTGATGAGCAAATTACGTTTGGCTTCATGGCAAGGCTGGCCAGAAGCCGAACGCGCTGGTGTTGACCAGTTTATTCACGCGTTGTGGGGTCACTGTCTGACTGCTGAGGCCGGAAGCGTTTGGGTGGATGAATTGCTATGTGGCTTGGGCCGCGGAGTTGATGATCTGTTGCCGTTTCTCCACGCTTGGATGAATTGTCAGTCGAATATGGGCTATGCGCATTTGCTGCATTTCATTGATTGGAATTCGGAGATAATTCTCAAACGAAGGCATCTGCAAAATTCTTTCTGGTCGGATGCCGAACAACAGATGTCGCAAGTGGTGACTTGGCTTTGTAGTCCAGAAACGATTCGCGCATTGGAAGAAATCTTCAGCAAAACGCCAGACAGCAATTTCGCGACGGAGTTGGCGACAGTCGTTGATCGACTTGCCGCGCTCCAGCAAACGATTGTGACAAATCGAACGAGCAAATGAAACTCACCATCCCAGAACTTTCCTTCGTCGTGCTCGTCGGCGTGTCCGGCTCGGGCAAGAGCACGTTCGCGCGAAAGCATTTCAAGCCGACGGAAATTTTATCCTCGGATTATTGTCGAGGATTGGTGTCAGACGACGAGAACAGCCAAGCGGCGACGAAGGATGCGTTTGAACTCTTGCACTTCATCGCTCGAAAACGGCTCGCGGCGGGAAAGCTGACGGTAATTGACGCCACAAATGTGCAGCCGGAATCGCGGAAATCGCTCGTTGCCATTGCGCGTGAGTTTCACTGTTTGCCCGTGGCTATCGTCTTGGATTTGCCGGAGCGCGTGGCGCATGACCGGAATAAAACGCGGCCTGATCGTGATTTCGGTCCGCATGTCATTCGCCAGCAATCGCAACAATTGCATCGTTCGTTGCGCGGATTGGAGCGTGAAGGATTTCGCCATGTTCACGTCTTAAAATCGCTGGAAGAAATCGAAGCTGCGGTCATCGAGCGTCAAGCGCTATGGAATAATTTGAAACACGAACACGGCCCGTTCGACGTCATCGGCGATGTTCACGGATGTTTCGATGAGCTTGTCGATTTGTTGTCCCAACTTGGATATGCGGCGCAACCTGGCGGAGCGTGGCAGCATTCTGCGGGAAGAAAAATGGTTTTCGTCGGTGACCTCGTAGATCGTGGGCCGAAAGTTCCCGAAGTGGTTCGTCTGGTCATGGAATCGGTGAAAGCGGGCAGCGCGCTCTGCGTTCCCGGGAACCACGACGTGAAATTCATGCGAAAGATTTGGGGCAAAGACGTTCAGATCACTCACGGCCTCGCCGAATCGCTCGCGCAGTTTGAAGCTTACGAACAGGACTATCGCGGATTCAGTCGCGTCGCTGCGGAATTCATCGACAAGCTCGTGAGCCATTATGTTCTCGACGATGGCAAACTCGTCGTGGCGCACGCGGGCATGAAAGAATCTATGCAGGGTCGCGGTTCCGGCACAGTGCGCGAATTTGCGTTGTTCGGCGAAACGACCGGCGAGACGGATGAGTTTGGTTTGCCCATTCGCTACAATTGGGCGGCTGAATATCGCGGCTCGGCGTCAGTTGTGTATGGACACACGCCTGTGCCGGAACCGGAATGGCTAAATCGCACGATCAACATTGATACTGGCTGTGTCTTCGGCGGAAAACTCACTGCGTTGCGTTATCCCGAAAAAGAATTCGTCTCTGTTCCAGCAAAACAAACCTACGCCGAATCGCGCAAACCGTTTTTGCCTGTTGAAGACCAAGCGCCAACATTATCTGCGCAACAGCAACACGACGATTTGCTCGACCTCGCCGACGTGACGGGTAAACGCATTGTCAGCACACGCTTGCATGGCAACGTGACCATCCGCGAGGAGAACGCAACCGCCGCGTTGGAAGTGATGAGCCGTTTTGCCGCAAATCCCAAGTGGCTGATTTATCTGCCGCCCACGATGTCGCCGTGCGAGACGAGCCACGCGCCCGGATTGCTGGAGCATCCAGCGGAAGCGTTCGCTTACTTTCGTCACGCTGGCGTGCCAAAGGTTGTTTGCGAAGAAAAACACATGGGATCTCGTGCCGTGGTTATCATCTGTCGCGATGAAGATGCCGCACGAAAACATTTCGGCGTGACTGGCGAAGGCATTGGAATTTGCTACACGCGCACCGGTCGGAGATTTTTCGACGATACGGCTTTGGAAACAGAATTTCTCGAACGTATCCGCACCGCTGCTACTACCGCCGGATTTTGGGATGAGTTCAAAACCGATTGGCTCTGCCTCGATTGCGAATTGATGCCGTGGTCAGCTAAAGCACAGGAGTTGGTGAAGCAGCAATACGCAGCGGTTGGTACGTCCGCGCGCGCGAGCCTCGCGGATGAAGTCGCAGCACTGGAGCAAGCTGCCGCGCGCAACCTCGACGTGGGTGAATTGCTGGCGCATACGACAACGCGACGCCAGATGGTGTACGACTATGTGGAAGCTTATCGCCGTTACTGCTGGCCTGTGAATTCAGTGGACGATCTTAAGCTCGCGCCATTTCACTTACTTGCGACAGAAGGAAAAGTTCACACTGACAAATCAAACGACTGGCACATGCAAACGCTGGCTCGATTGGCGGGAGGAATTATTGTCGCCACACCGTTTCGCATCATTGACGTAACCAATCCTGAAAGTGAAGCCGAAGGTATTTCCTGGTGGGAAGAACTAACCGCGCGCGGCGGCGAAGGCATGGTTGTGAAGCCGTTGGAGTTCATCGCGAAAGGTCGGCGCGGCCTCGTGCAGCCCGCCGTGAAATGCCGTGGCCGGGAATATCTGCGCATCATCTACGGCCCGGAATACACCGCAGCAGAAAATCTCGAACGTCTTCGCGCGCGCGGCCTCTCCACGAAACGCTCACTGGCTCTACGCGAATTCGCTCTGGGCATCGAAGCACTCGAACGCTTCGTCCGCAAAGAACCATTGCGCCGTGTGCATGAAGCTGTCTTCGGGGTGTTGGCCTTGGAAAGCGAACCGGTCGATCCGAGATTGTGATCCATGACCATTGACCACGTCTTCACCGCATCGTCGCGGCACAGCCGTATCCGTTGTTGTTCGCCACGATCAGCGGCGCGCACCTTTACGGGTTTCCGTCGCCAGATTCGGATTACGATTTGCGCGGGGCGCATGTGTTGCCGCTCGACGCGGTCGTCGGGATCGAGGTGCGGGACGAGACGGTCCAGCAAGAGATGATTGTGACCCCCGACACCTCATCCGGCCTGCGGCCACCTTCTCCCCAGAGCGGAGAAGGACAAGGCCCGTTGGAGATGGACATCGTGAGCCATGACGTGAAGAAGTTCTTCAGCCTGTTGCTCAAGAAAAACGGGTACGTGCTGGAGCAGCTTTTCTCGCCGCTCATTGTCCACACCACGCCGGAACACGCGGAGTTGAAGGAGATTTGTCGTAGCAGCGGATGTGAATCCGCTCATTCTCATCCGTCAGGAAGTCAGAGCCGACTCACGTCGGCTGCTACGGGGGTGATTACCAAACATCACTCCCATCATTACTTCGGTTTTGCGGAGACGCAGTGGAAGCTCTTTGACAAAGAACGTCCGCGACGCGTGAAGCCGTTGCTCTACGTCTATCGCGTGCTGCTCACGGGCATTCATCTGATGCACACCGGCGTGGTGAACGCGAACCTGGTGGAACTGAACGACGAGGCGCGTCTGCCCCGCATCGCCGACCTCATCGCTCGCAAACAATCCGGAGAAAATATCACGCTCGAAGACACCGATTTAGTTTTTCATCAGCGCGAATACGAGCGGCTGCGCAACGAATTGCAGGCAGCGCATGACGCGAGCCAGTTGCCGGAACTGCCGAGTGATGAAACAAAAAAAGCGTTGAATGATTTGCTGATAAAAATTCGATTAACGCGCCGCGCCGCCAAGGAATAAAACCGGTTCGCTCATCTCATTTCCGAAACTCCTCTATCAACCGAAATTTTCTTCGCGGATTTCAAAAAAGTTTTTGCGCAATTGTTCGACGATGTTTTCCGGGAGCAATTTTTTCGGTGCACCGTGAAAAATTGCCAATTATTTTTCCAATCGCACAATCGCCGCATAAACCTGGCCCATTTGCTCGCGCCGAAATTGTTTTGAAATGGCGCGCATCACCGCCGCTTTGTCGCGCGAAATCGAAAGTCCTTCTGCTTTGATGGACTCGTAAGCGACACGTACACCGTCGCGAAATTCCTGCTCGGCGTTCACCTGACGAATCGCGTCGTCGATGTTCGCGCGGAATTTTTCGATGTCATCGGGCTGATATTCTTGGAGGAGCAACGGCAACAACACGTCGGAGTTCAGCGTGTCGGAAGTTTCGAGCGCGTTCCAGCAGGTGGCGATCACGGCAACTTTCGTGATGCCCGTCGCCCAATGAATTTCTTCGACGCTTTCCGGTTTGCATTTCCACAACGTCACGCGGGCGGTGGGTTCGGTCACATACCAGACCGCGCCTTCCGTGCCGTTCAATTTGTCATCTGCGGCGGGCGTGATGCGTGAATTCATTTCTTCACGCAGCGATTGAAATTTCGCCACGGGATCTTCACCCGCGCGCAATGCGCCGAGCAGAGTGGGCATGGGAACGGAACCGCATTGCAATTGAAACGGCGCGACCAACGCCGCGTCTTCGGCTTTCACGCCAAAGAGAACCGCGACATCGAGGTCGTTCTGGTAGGCAATGAGATGAGCGTTGCGCGCGCCGTACATTTCAAAACTGATGTGGCAATTATTGTTTTCAACGAGGCGCGGAATTTCGGGATGCCGCGTAATCAATTCGCGCCAGCAATCGAGAAACGGTCCCCACTTGCTGGACCGCAACGTCGGCGCGAGTCGCAGTTTGTAGGTCGTGCGTCAACTTCCGTCCGCATTACGATAGCGATATCCCAGAACGTTGGTGCCATCGAGTTTTTCGTAAAGATGCACCGATTGAATGGGTGGAAAATGGTACCGCCCGTCTTTGCCGAAAGGATAATGGAACTTGGGCGTAGCAAAAATCCGTTGCGGCTCGGCGCGTCCATCCACGCGCAACAACGCGAGCGCGCCGTAACGATGATCCGGTCGCTGCGAAAGAAAACCTTCGAGCGGGAGATCGTTATTGAACGGATCAGTCGCATCGAACGGCTGAAGAAATTTCGCATCCACACCCAGCAAAGCAGCGGCTTGTTCGAGATCAATCATAACATTTCCAGTCAGGCCGAAAAAAGCTATCCGCCGCAACACTTCTTAAATTTTTTTCCGCTGCCGCATGGACACGGCTCGTTGCGCCCCACTTTTGGAGGAGCAACGAACGGAACAGGGTGCGAATCGAAATCAGTCAGCGGATCGCGATTCTCCAATTCTTTACTGACCTTCATTCCGAGCATCGCCGCGCGCAATTCGTCACCCATTTTTGTCAGGCGGTTGGGCCTGCGCGGATGTTCGCGTTTGCTTTTCAGACCCAATTCGATTTGCGCATCTTCCCAGTCGCCAATGGATTCTTCATCGACCTTTCCGGAGGCGAAGGCTCGTTCAATCATTGGTGCGGTTTCCGTTGCTTTCAAATCCAGCAGCGGATTGATCAATAAAGCGTTGAGGTTCCCGGCCTGTTCGGGAAATCGCTCCAGTTGCGCGCACAATTTGGCAACGCATTCGGCGCGTGCTGCCGGCTGAGCCTGCGCGATTTGGCCAAGTGACTGCGCGGCGGAAATTCGCGCCCATTCGCCGTGAGCGGGGTTGGCGAGATAATCCGTCAGCGCAACAATGGCTGCCGGGCCAATTTTCGCAAAGACTTTCGGCAATTCGCCGCTCACCCAATCATCATTCTTTTCGTCAATGCGGCGCAACAATCCCAACAAGGGAACAATCGCTTCCTCGGCACGCAACTCGGCCAATGCCCACCAGGCATGAATCGGTGCCCAGACGACGTTGCTCGTCGTCGGACCATTGTTCAGAGCCTCATCAGTCGCCATGCGGATGAGTTCAGAAATGGATTCCCGGCCAATGCCCAGCCCCGCGTAATCCACTTTTGTTCCGTGCTGTGGAGGTCTCCCTAACTGAAGTAATTGATCCACGGGCGGGCTGTATAAATTTTCGATTTTGGCCATGGAAAATTTCTTAATTATTTTGCGTTTGCGGAAAGGAAATAAATTTTCGCCAAAGTTCCGTCGTGCGAATGGAATCTTTCTCATCAACGCCGGGCCATTCCGTTTTCTTTTGTTTCTCGATCAGGACAAATCTCCGGAGCGGATTCAGTAAGTAACCCGCGAGAATCCATTCTTCTGTGTCGTATTGATAAACCATTGTCGCGCGCAATTCTTCATGCACATTTTCCAACAAAACCTGGTCGCACAAACCACGCACTGGAATCCAATCGCGCGCTATTCTATCCAGGCGATGCAGAATGACGCCGATGGTCGGCTGCAGGGCGGGCACATCGCGCAAATGAAAATCGTAACGCAAATCGAATTCGCCGAAATATACAATGAAGAGGCGGCGATAAAGTTCTCCAGCTTGGTCGCCAGCGAGCAGGGCGCGACCGGCGGGAGTGAGATGAATCTGCTTTTTACGCTTCTGCACGAGCTTGGCGATTTCGCAAATGACGCGCGCCAAGTGGAGAGGCCAAACGTCCATTTCATTGATGGCTTTGTTAATCTTCAGCAGCATTTCGCGGTAAGGTTTGTCCAGATTCAAATGATCAAGAATGCTGGCGACGAAGGCGCGATTCAGGTTTCCGGTGGCGGTTAATGACGCTCCCTTCTGTTCCGCGAGCGCTTTTAAAAAACAACGCGCGTTCAGAAAAAATGTGGACCGGCTGGCCTCCGCCAGTGTGAGTCTTCCAATGAATTGAAGCGGGCTGAAGGGCGATTCCCAATCAGCGTAAAGCAGTTCGTCGAGAAAGGTTTTGTATTGGAACGAGCTAATCGGGTCGAGTGCGTCAGTTTTCATTTCGTCGAGGCGAAGTTTAAAGATTTAAAGATCACGCGCCGCAACATTTCTTGAACTTTTTTCCGCTGCCGCGCGGGGCTTAATTGTAACGAATAAACCATTTGAGATTGATTCTGATCCGCGTATTCCCCGTTGGAGTTTAAACGTTATCTTGTCCGGTTGGTTTCACACTTGCACAGGCACCGGATTTTCTTTAGCAATTCGTGGCATTCCAAAATATGAAATCTGCATTTCCAAAAATTTCCAAAATCCAATTTGACGGGCCGTGTTCTAAAAATCCGCTCGCGTTCAAGCATTACGACGCCGATGAAACGGTCGAGGGCAAAACGATGCGCGATCACCTGCGTTTTTCCGTCGTGTATTGGCATACGTTTCGGGGGCGTGGCGTGGATGTTTTCGGCGCCGGAACGGCGGTTCGTCCGTGGGATGATGGAACGGAATCAGTGAAGAACGCGCAAAATCGGGTGCGAGTTGCTTTTGAATTTATCGAGAAATTGGGCGCGCCGTTCTATGCGTTTCATGATCGCGACGTTGCGCCTGAAGGAAAAACTCTCAGCGAATCGAATAAAAATCTCGATGCAGTCGCGAAAATTTTGAAGGAAGAACAGAAACGCACCGGCATCAAACTTCTTTGGGGAACGGCGAATTTATTTTCCAATCCGCGTTACATGCACGGCGCGGCGACGAGTCCGAACGCGGATGTTTTTGCGTATGCTGCGGCGCAGGTGAAAAAAGCGCTCGAAGTCACGCACGAACTTGGCGGCGAAGGTTACACGTTCTGGGGCGGTCGCGAAGGTTACTCGACGCTGCTCAATACCGACACGAAACGCGAACTAGATCATCTCGCGAAATTTCTGGACATGGCCGTCGCTTACAAAAAGAAGATTGGTTTCAATGGACAATTTTACATCGAGCCAAAACCAAAAGAGCCGACGAAGCATCAATACGATTCCGATGCCGCGGCGTGTTTGAATTTCCTGCGCGAATACGGACTGAAAGATCATCTGAAATTAAATCTGGAAACGAATCACGCGACGCTCGCCGGTCACTCCATGCAGCACGAAATGGAAGTTGCCGCCGCTGCCGATGCGCTCGGCTCCATCGACGCGAACACCGGCGATGCTCTGCTCGGTTGGGACACTGACCAATTTCCGACGGACATTTATCTCACGACGCAATGTATGCTCACGGTTTTGAACGCGGGTGGATTAAAAACCGGCGGCGTGAATTTCGACGCGAAAGTGCGGCGTGAAAGTTTTGAACCAATTGATTTATTTCACGCGCACATCGGCGGCATGGACGCTTTCGCGCGAGGATTAAAAATCGCCGCTGCCATTCGCAAGGACAGACGCCTCGCTGAATTCGTGAAACAACGTTACGCATCTTGGGATTCCGGCATCGGCGCAAAAATTGAAAGCGGAAAATCCAACCTTGCCGATTTGGAAAAATACATTTCCAAAAAAGGCGAAGCGTCCGCGAATCAAAGTGGACGCCAGGAATTATTGGAAAATCTAATCAACGAATTTGTATGAGCAGTGTTCCCAATAGGAAATGAACGAGCAGGTAAAAAAGTTTGTCGAGGGAACATTCGCCCAAACTGAAAAAATCCAATTTCCTTTTCTCGTTTTATTCATCATCACACTAACCCTTTGGTTAATTTTTCCCGTTTTTGGATTAGTCATCGCTGGACTCGGTTGGCTCGCTTGTGTTGGAACATTTATTTTTGTGATTTCTGACCTAGTCGGTTTGGTTTCGCTTCCACAGAAAAGTTTTTTTTGTCTGAAAAGATTAGTCGTCGTGATGCTGGGCTTTTTACTTTTAATCAAAGGTCATCAATTCAGACATGACCAATGGTTCCTTCGCCATTTGAAACCGAAATTTGAACAGGAACTTGCCTCGTGGAAGACTAACAAAGCGCGCTTAACGAAAGCCCCGATTCAACAAACAATCGTTGAAGGATTTACCGCCTTTGGAAGCACCAATTTCGACGGAAAAATTGTCGCTGTCTTTCAACTTCCCAAGAAAGTCCCACGCGAGAATTTTCTTTATTTGGAGTCGGATTTATCTACCGACGAACGTAGAAGTTACGGGATTAACCGGGTGATTACAGCCCACTGGTATTATTTAAATTAACCGGCAGAGCTACACAAATCGTCGTCCCTTTTCCCGTCTTGGATTTAATCTGCAACTCGCCGTGATGCGTTTCGACGACGCGTTTCACGAGCGCCAACCCCAACCCAGTTCCTTGAGCTTTTGTCGTGCTCAAGAGGGAACTGAACGCGCGCTTCTGCTGTTCGCGCGACATTCCTTCACCGACATCTTTAAACTCCACGATGATGTGCGGCTTCGTTTTTGCGTCAAACAAACCAAGTCGCGAACTGATCGTCAGTTTGCCGCCGTCCGGCATCGCCTCCACCGCATTCAACGTGAGATTCAAAAAAACTTGCGCGAGTTGCGCAGCATCACCGGAGACCGTGGGCAAATTCGGTGCGAGTCGCCGCACAAATTCCACATTTTGATTTCGCAATTTGTGGCGAACAAGCAACGCCAGATCGTCAATCAACTGGTTCACATCGACCGGCAAGAAACTCGGCTCCGTCGTCCGCGCAAAATTCAAAATCTGCCCGACGATCTTATTCAGATGCTCCATCTTTTCGGCCATGATTTCTGCATCGCGCGCCCGCGGATCTTTCGCGGGGAACTTCAAGTCGAGCGAATGAAACATCATCTTCATTACAGTGAGCGGATTGCGAATCTCGTGCGCCACTTCCGCCGCAAGCAAACCGATGGCGGAAAGCTTTTCGTTTTGCCGCAACGCCTCCTCCATGTTGATGATGTGTTCGTAGAGCCGCGCTTTTTCGATGGCTGGTCCGGAAAGTTCAGCGAGCGCAGACAAGATACGGATTTCTTCGTTGGAAAAATTATGCGCCTGCGCTTTGTAAATGTTGACTGTGCCAATCGCCTGGCCTGCAAAAACCAACGGCACACTCAGTAGTGAAATCAAACCTTCGCGCCGCGCCACTTCCACATTCTGGTAGCGGCTGGAAATTTGCAAGTTGTCGATCTGCATCGGTTTCTTTCGACGCACCACCGTGCCCAACAAACTTTCTGCGGTGCTAAGGCGTGGCTTGTTGATGTAATTCTCGCCCGCGCCAAAACTCGCGCGCAAATCAAGCCACTCGCCGCTCTCATCGAGCATCATCAGTGAACACATCTTCGCGTCCATTAATTGACAGGCTTCACGCGTGATGACCTGCAAAGCTTCATCAAGATTCAGCGTGGAATTAATGGTCTGGCCCACGGTGACAAGTCTTTCAAACAAACGCGCTTTCGTCCGCAATTGCTCATGCAACCAAGTGTTGTGAATGACTTTGGCTGCGTGCGCGGCGAGTTCCTGAAGAAGTTCCTGATCGGCTTGACTGAACGCATCCACGCAATTGGAATCGACATTCAACACGCCGCGAACTTCGCCGCCCACCTCCAAAGGCACCGCGAGTTCCGAACGCACATTCGGCTTCACCATCACGTAACGCGGATCTTTGGCGACGTTTCCCACGCGCGCGGTTTTCCCGACGCGCGCGACCCAGCCCGTGATGCCTTCCCCGATGCGGAGTTTTAATCTTTTCGCGGTGCCGACAAGACCAATGGCGGCGTGGATTTCCAGAAATCCAGTCGTGGGGTTGACCAGAATAACAGAGCCGCTCGAAGCGCGCATGACGCGAACAGCTTCGCGCAAAATCAATTGCAAGGCTTCCTGCGAGTCGAGCGTGGAATGAATGACATTGCTGACCTGATAAAGCAGCGTCAGTTTCTCGAAACGATTTTTAAGATCGGCAGGTTCGTCACTCATCGACTCCGCCCAGAATGACGGCTGCAAGGACGAGTATCAAGAACGACGGAAGCGCGGATAAAAAAAGTCAGCTTCTATTTATCGTCTCCCACTGGATCAAGGAGCGTGTCAGCTTTTTTCGAATCGTCCTTTTTCGGCTCTTCTTTTTTCTCGACCATCAATTGCGCACGATCTCGCAGCAGCGGATCGATCGTCCATTTCGCGACGAGGTAAGTCCATTTTCCAAACGCGTTTTCGCGGGTCAATTTTTCGTCAAGCTTCTTATGATTTTCCGAAAAATTCTTGTCCAACATGCTTTTTTCCTCGGGCTTTTCATCCTTGGCGACAATGCGCTCCTTCAGAAGATCCCCAGCAATTTTCACAGTGAGATAATAATTTCCTTCTCCAGAAGTTTTGCCTATGTTCAGTGTGTAAACCAACCCGTCAAAGGTTTCCAGCGTCACAACTATCGGCTTGTCTAAACCTGTTTGCTCCGGTTTCCCGTTGACCACCACATCGACAAATGCGGGAGACGAAAGCGAATTTGCCACGCCAGAAACTTTGTTTGTGTCCATGATTTCGCCGGCTTTAACATCCGCCAAAACCCACGCACCCGTTTCGTTTGTTCGAGAAAGTTTCCACGAGTTGGTCGCGTTCGTCGCAACCAGCGAAATCGCTTTCACTTTCTCAATCTTGAAAAAATCTTTGTTCAACCAGTTCTCTGGTTTGGCTTCCACATCGCTCAATGGATCAGAGAGCAGATAAACATTTTTAGAATCATCAGGGAGCAACACGTAGCGGCCTGCGGGAAAACCTTCCTCGCCCATTTGCGGATTATTTGATTTGCGCATCTGTTTTTTTCCCAGAATGGCCGACTGCAAATTTTTGCCGCTCTTGTCCTTGAACTGCAAAAGTGTTCCGGAATTTTTCCCCTTCGCCGGATCAATCAATTCAAGTTTGGCAAATTGCGACGCGCCGATTTCTTCGCTCTGACCGATTTTTAAATCCACTGCCTTCAAAAGAAAATCGCTGATCTGGGAAAAGTTCGCCGGATAATCGCCACGTTCCTGCACGCGCCATAAATCGTCCTTTTTGACGAGATTAAGTTCATTGGTGCTTTGCTTGATTTGAATTTGCGCGACATCGTTGATCGGCAGGTTGGGAAAAAGTTTTTTGCCGATTTTTTGGTCGTTGGGCGAAAACGAATTGTGTTGCCGCTTTAAAAACAACAGTCCGGCACCGCCGATTACCGCCACCAAAGTAATTAGAATTAAAAGTTGTTTGCGATTCATTTTGCCGCCGTCCTTTTGCGTTTTACCACCGCCAAGGCGATGCCGGCGAACGCCACCGCAATTGGCATGGCCGCGATGTTAATCACCTTTGTCCAGAACTCCAGTTTATCGGTTTCCTTCTTCAACTTTTTGCGCTCATCCTTCAGCGCAATTTTTGTTTCGTTTTCTTTCTTGCGAATTTTTTCGATCTCCGACTGTTGCTCCGGCGATAAAATAAATTTTTGCCCGCCTTGTTTGGCCTGCTGCAGATCATTTAATTTCTTCTGCGCATCCGCGAGGCTTTCTTCCATCTCCTTGATTTTGCTGCGGTAATTTTCGTCGGCGCGCGCCTTCATTTCGTTGATGCGCGTGAAGGGCCGGTTCATCGAAGCCCGGCTGCGCAAATTGATCAAATTGCTGTCACCGGAAAGTTGCTCCACCAGACCTTGCACAAAGTTCAAGTTGTCATTGAGCGGACGCAAGATGCGCTGGCCAAAAAAGTTTTGCACTTCCACGCTTACCTGATCCTGAAGCATGTCCGCATCCGCGATCAAGACGACCGCGTTTTCGGCCACCGATTCTTTAAGCGAATTTTCTTTGGGCGTTTCCGGTTTCTTCTCATCCTTTTTTTCCTCGGCAGGTTTTTCCTCGGCTTTTGGTTTCCCATTTGGAAAAGCCGTTTTGAATTTTCCGGTCAACCGAATCGCCAGAGGCAATTCCTTCCCTGTCGCTTTAAATTCCTTGGCGATTTGATCTCCACTCATGCTCGCCATCAAACCATCCACGAGTTGGGAATCGGAGGTCGTTTTCAACAACACAGTTTCCTTCAAACCTGCGGCTGGCGTCCCGCTGAATGTTCCTGCAAATGGCAAAACCAGGCTGTTAATCTGGCTCGTCGCGATGTCGTTGGTGTTCATTCCTTTTCCGGCCATCAACAAAACTGCAGGCATTACACCGCCTTGCGGATTTCGCGCGCCCAACACTCGATCAGCCGCCACTTTTCCCGATTCCATTTCCACGCCCCACGCTTTGAGAAGTTTTTCAAGCGACGACTTCCCTCCGCCTCCGCCAAATTGAGCAAACTGATTATTTTGCTGATCGAAATATGCCATCGGATCAATGAAGGCGATGAGCTTGCCGCCGCGCAAAACAAATTGGTCAATCGCGAATTGTGCAGAGTCGGTGATGTCGCGCGGATGCACCACGAGTAACACGTTGATGTCATCGTCTATTTTTTCCGTGCTCATCTCCACTTGCCGCACGTCGAAATCATTTTTCAATTCGCTGACGAACACCCACGGTTGCTGACCTTGTTGTCCGCGTTGCTGCGTCATCGGGTTCGCTGGCGCGCCAAAGACCGGCAGGGCGCTCATCACGCCGATGACCGCTTTTTTTGGTGTGATCACTTTGGAGATGGCGCGGGAAATATCGTATTCCAAAAGGCGTTCACGGTCGGGCGAGATAAAAGGAATCGCGGCTTTTTCGTCCAGCAAACTGATGACGAGACCAAGATAAATCTTTTCTCCCGTCTGAATCATTTGACCCTCGATGCCATTCAATCGCGCGGAATCTTCCGCATCGGAATCCGGCGTGGGATTGTATTTCTCGATGACGATTTTTCCTTTGCCAGCCTGTTTATATTCGGCGAGCAAATCTTCGATGCGCCGCGCGTAAGTCTTAAAAAACACCGGCATCTCGTCGCCTTGACTGGAGTAGAAACGAATGGTCACGCGTGAATCAAGTTTCTCCAAAATTTTCTTGGTGCCGGGCGAAAGGGTGTAAGCTTTTTCAGCGGTAAGATCGACGCGTTTTTTTGCAGCGGCCGCAATGACGTTGAAAGCCAGAATAATTATGAACAGCGCGATGACGCCGACCGTTGAGTAAAGAATTGTTTCGAGTTGTTTATTTTTCATCGCGTCTCCTTAAGCTCGATTGCTGCGAATAATTACGCCCGTTGTGAACAGCGAAAATCCGATGATCGACAAAAAGAAAATAATGTCGCGCGAATCGAGCACACCTCTTTGAAAACCTTCGAAATGTGTCATCACACTGAACGAAGCCACGGCTTCAACAAGACGCGGTTTCTCCAGACGCAGGAGCAAATTCGTCACCGGCGGGAATCCGCACAAAATCAGAAACAGACAAATCACGACGGAAATGATGAAGCTGACCACTTGATTTCGGGTTAGCGCCGAGGTCATGCAACTGATGGCGAGATACGCGCCCGCCATTAACAAACTTCCGACGTATGCGCAAAAAATGACGCCGTTATCTGGATGACCCAGATAATTGACCGTGATAATCACTGGAAAAGTCAGCACTAGCGCGAGGATCAAAAAGAGCCACGACGCGAGAAATTTCCCCAAGATGGCCTGCCACGTTGTGATGGGCATGGTGAGCAGGAGTTCAATCGTGCCCAGACGCCGTTCCTCCGACCACAGCCGCATTCCAACTGCGGGGACCAAAAATAAATAAAGCCACGGATGCCACGTGAAGAACGAAGTCAGCGAAGCTTCGCCGCGCTCAAAAAATCCTCCCGCCATGAAGGTGAAAAATCCCGCAAGCAGCAGAAAAATAACAATGAAGACGTAGGCGACTGGCGACGAGAAGTAGCCGCCCAGTTCCCGTTTCGTTATGGTTTTGATATTTGACCAGGAATTCATTTCTTCACCTCGGTGTCGGGCATTGTGATGTTGCGGAAAACTTCATCGAGCCTGCCTTCCTCGGTGTGCAGTTCTTCGAGTTGCCAGTTTTCCCGTTTGGCAATTTCTGAAATGCTCCGCGCCAATTCGCCATTGATCGTTTCACTTTTGGGCAAAACCCGAACCCATGCTTTGTTGGAAAGTTCTTTAACCGTAAGAACTTTTCGCGCGAGCGGAAGCTGGGAAAGTTTTTGCACCACGATGGCCGCTTCCATATTGGCCACCCGCACCGTTACCGCGCCGGAAATATCCGAGCGCGCTTTCAATTCCTGCGGCGTGCCGTTCGCCACAATTTGACCGCGATCAATTATGATGGCGCGCGAACAAACCGCTTCGACTTCCTCGAGAATATGCGTGGAAAAAATAATTGCCTTCTTTTCCCCCATCCGACGAATCAACGTCCGCACTTCATGTTTCTGGTTCGGATCAAGGCCGTCGGTCGGCTCGTCTAAAATCAAAACCTCGGGATCGTGAATGATCGATTGCGCAAAACAAGTGCGATGCCGGTAGCCTTTGGAAAGCGTCTCCACGCTTTGATGAAGAACGCCTTCCAGAAAACACATTTCCACGACACGATTGACCGCGCGTTTTTTCGCGTCGCCCCGCAAACCGCGAATCTCCGCCGTGAAATGTAAAAACCCACTGACCGTCATGTCGGCATACGACGGCGCATTTTCGGGCAGATAACCAATGAGCCGCTTCGCATCAATCGGTTTTTCGACAATATCAAAACCGCCCACGGAAACTTTTCCCTCCGAGGGCGGAATAAATCCGGTGATCATACGCATCGTCGTCGATTTGCCCGCGCCGTTTGGCCCAAGACAACCGAGCACCTCGCCGCGCTCCACCTGAAACGAAATTTTATTCACCGCGAGCTTTGGCCCGAAGGATTTGCTTAAATTTTCAACACGTATCATCCAATTATCTCCGAAAAAACCACTTTGCCTTGCGAATAGAGCGTCACTGACTAAGGTTTTCCAATGGCTACGTCAACTCATTCGGGGACTTTTGACAACTAATAGGAAAAATGTTCAAAAAATTCCACGTCAGCGCGTCGATGAAAATTTTTGCAATTCTTAATTTTAAATTTTCAGCCTGTTTGCCTTTGGCCTTTTTACTTTCGGCCTGCAACACCCGCCCGCTTCCTCCCGCCAACTTCAGTGCGCCCGGCTGGACAATCCAACAAGGCCAGGCTGTTTGGCGCAGCAAAAAAGACGCGCCGGAAATTGCTGGCGAACTTTTATTGGCCACGAACGCAAATCAACGCACCGTCCTTCAATTCACCAAAACGCCATTTCCATTTCTCATCGCGCAGACCACGACGAATAGTTGGCAACTCGAAGTGCCCGCTCAAAATAAAAAATATTCCGGCCCCGGCCGCCCGCCCAAACGGGTCGCGTGGTTTTATTTGCCTCCCGCTTTGCAGGGCGTTGCTCCTCCCAGACCGTGGGTTTTTAAAAAACTGGCAGATGAAAACTGGCATCTCGAAAACACAATCAGCGGTGAAATGATCGAGGGTTATCTTTCGCCATGAGTTCTAAATCGCGCCGCTGGCTTTGGCTGCTTCTGCTCGTGCCAGTCGTCATTGGTTTTGCCCGGCTTCGTTTCGATGTCGAAATGTTAAATCTGCTTCCGAAAGATTCCGGCATCGTTCAGGGACTCAAACTTTACCAGGAAAATTTTTCCAACGGACGCGAGTTGATCGTTACTGTTCGCTCCGACGACCCGGAAAAAACGGAAGCGGCAGCGCGTCGCCTCGCCCTCAGTCTGCGCCAACAAACCAACCTCGTGGCCAGTGCAACCTGGCAACCCGCATGGATGGAAAATCCCGGGCAATCCGCTGAACTGGTCGCGTTTCTTTGGCTCAATCAGCCGCCCGAAATTTTCGGTCAATTGACCAATCGCCTCGCGCCAGAAAATTTGAACGGGACGTTGACCGCCACCAAAGAACAACTGGCGACCTCACTTTCTCCCAACGAAATTGCCATGGGCAGTTACGACCCGTTCGGTCTCATGCGATTGCCGGAAACAGTTTCCGCCGCCATGCCAATTGGTTCAGCCGACCAACTTTTTTCTTCACCCGACGGAAAATTCCGCATTATTTTTGTCGAAGCTAACCGCAACCTTGCCAGCTATCGCGATTGTCGGGACTGGTTAAATTCCATCAAAAGTTTTGTTTCCCGGGAGCAAAGTTCGGCCGGTTTCCCCGCAGAAATTCACATTCAATACACGGGACGTCCGGCGTTTGTGACCGAAATCGCCGGAGGCATGGAAAGCGATATGGCCGGACCATCGCTTTGGACATTTGCCGTGATCGCATTGCTTTTTTATTTCACACATCGCCGTTGGTTGCCGCTGATCTGGCTCTTGGTGATGCTGGCGGTGGCGCTGGCTTTTACGGTGGCTTTCGGCGGTTTAATTTTTGGAACGCTCAATGTCGTCAGCCTCGGGTTCGCTTCTATTCTTCTCGGCTTGGCGGAAGATTATGGGATCATTCTTTATCAGGAATCGCGCAGCCATCCGGAACTTTCTACTTCACAAATTCTGCACGAAGCGCGCTCTGGAATTTTCTGGTCGGTCGTCACCACGTCAGGCGCATTTTTTCTATTAAATCTCAGCGGCCTGCCCGGCTTGGGTCAATTAGGGTCCATGGTCGCCATCGGAATCATTATCTCTGCCGTCGTCATGCAATATGCCTATCTGCCCCTGGTGATGCGTTCCGCGAAAATAATTCCAAAAGTTCCCCACTCTGAAAAAGATGAATCAATTGACGCTGGAAATTTTTCGCGTTTCCGAAAAGCGTCGGGCGCGGTTTGGCTCTCGACCATTATTCTTTTTGCCGTGCTGGCAATTATTTGCACAAAGTTTTGGCCGGGTTTCGATAATTCTCCGGATGCGTTGCGGCCAAAAAACAGTTCTTCCTACGCCGCGGTTGAAGAGATAAAACGCAATCTCGGTAATTCTCAGGAACCACTTTGGATTCTGACTCCGGGGCGAGATGAATCCGAAGTAGCCAGCCGCTTGCAACGCGTCGAATCCGAACTGCGCAGCGCAGTTTCCAACCAATGGATTTCCAGCTTTACGTTGCCAACAATGCTCTGGCCACAACCGCAAAATCAATTTGCCAATCGAGCGGCTTTAAAAAGTTTAATCGAGGAAAAAGAGCAATTGCGCAGCGCCGTTTTCGCAAATGGATTTACCAGCAATTCCTTCGCGTTGACCGAATCTCTTTTTGAAACGTGGCAAAATGTTTTGGCGCAAACGAACGTTTTTTGGCCCACCAATCAATCGAGCCGCTGGATTCTCGACAAGGTCGTCGCGAAATCCCCCGAAGGATACATCGCGATGGGTTTGGTCTATTCGTCAACGAATGTTGCGGATGAAAACAACTCAAAGCTAAAACCATTCGCCGCCGATTTGTCGGAAAAATTCAGAGGCGAAGGAGTAATTTTGTCCGGTTGGTCGTTGTTGGGAAATTCGATGTTCGATCTCGTGAAAAAAGATTTGCCGCGAGTCGTCATTCCAATCATGGCATTGGTCGTCTTTTCGCTCTGGCTGGCATTTAAAAGTTTCAGAGAACTTCTGCTCAGTTTGTTGACGCTGATGTTTAGCGGACTTTTTCTCGGGCTGATTATGTCCCTTGCGGGATGGACGTGGAACCTGATGAACATCATGGCCATTCCGCTTTTGTTGGGAATGGGCGTCGATTTTAGCATCCACATGCAACTGGCGCTGCGGCGTTATCACGGCAACCCAACTCTGATTCGCAAATCCATCGGACGCGCTTTGTTGCTCGCTGGTTCCACTACAGTTGCCGGATTTGGTTCGCTCATATTTTCGTCAAACACCGGACTGTCCAGTCTCGGAAAAGTTTGTGCGACAGGAATTGCCATCGCCATGATCACCTCGGTTTATTTGTTGCCGCTTTGGTGGCGCAGCACTTTCGCGGGTGACAAAACTGCGCCGGGGAAAACTTCCGCAGCATGAAACCGTCTTCGCTTTATCGCGCCAAATTCTGGACGTTTGGACTCTGGGCCGCGCGCCACTTATCTCTTTCAACCGCCACTCGCCTCGCCAAATTTTTCGGAAAAGTTTATTGGAAACTGGCCAAGCATCGCCGGGAAATTGTCATCGAAAACATTTTGCCCTGTGTTGCGGAGGACCGGGCTGTCGCTGAGAAATTGTGCCAACAACTTTTTCAAAACTTTGTTCAGAAACTATTTGATCTCTGGCGTTACGAGGGCGGGACGGCCATTGACGACCTTTTTTGTGAACTGACCGGCTGGGATATTTTTTTGGAAGCGCAAAGAAAAAACCGAGGCGTTTTGATTCTCACGCCGCACTTGGGCAACTGGGAATTCGGCGCGCCCGTCCTGGCGAAAAAAGGTCAAAAACTTTTGGTGATTACGCTGGAGGAACCCGACGGCGAGTTAACGCAAATGCGTCAAGCCGCACGCGCTCGTTGGGGCATTGAAACGCTGGTCATTGGAAACAATCCGTTTGCGTTCGTGGAAATTATTCGGCGGCTCGAAGCGGGCGCATCCGTCGCGCTCCTGGTGGATCGCCCACCAGCAAGCAGTGCAGTTTCCGTCAATTTATTTGGAAAACCATTCTCCGCTTCGATGGCTGGTGCGGAATTGGCGCGCGCTTCCGGTTGCGTTTTGTTGCCCGTTTATTTACCGCGATTGAAAACCGGTTATGCCGGCCACATTCTGCCGGAAATTTCCTATGACCGCGCGAGTCTGCGTTCGCCCAAAGCGCGTTGCGAACTCACTCAAAAAATCATGGATGTTTTTGAAAAACCCATTCAAGAACATCTGGATCAGTGGTATCATTTTGTGCCGTTGTGGTCAAAGTAGGGCAGCGCTTGGTAAACCCGGACGTCTAAAAAATATGAATCAGAAACTTATTTCAGCCACGCTGATTTTTTTATCGGTTTTTCTCAGCGACATCACCAGCAGGGCTGTCGCCGCTGAGAAAAATAAAAATTCCGCGCTCGTCGCAAAATGGGCTCAAAACCAAACCAATTTCACCACATGGTCCGCAGAATTTCTACAGACGCGCACCTTGAAATCTTTGATGCAACCGCTCACCTCCACAGGTCACGTTTGGTTTGCCGCGCCGAATCGTTTTCATTGGGAAATTGGCAATCCGCCACAAACCATCGCCGTGCGGCAAACTGACCAGATGCTCGTCATTTATCCGCGCTTGAAGCGTGTCGAAAAATATCCGTTGAGCGGCTCGGAAGCCGGGCCGTGGCGCGATGCGCTCGCGCTCCTGGAAGCTGGATTTCCGCGCAATGAAAATGAAATCGAATCGCGTTTTAATATTCAAGCCACCGATTTGAAAGGCGATGTTTGCGAAATCACTCTGCAACCGAAATCCTCTGCCGCGCGAAAAATGATGTCGCAAATTAAAATCGCGTTCAGCACGAACGATTTTTTGCTTCGCGCCACCGAACTGCAATTCGCCGATGGCTCAACCATGCGCAACGATTTTATAAATCCGAAGCTGAACGACAAACTCGACGACAAACTTTTTTCGCCCCCGATTGAAGGTTACAAAACAGTCGAGCCGATGAAAAAATAGCTGGCAAGAGACGCGTGCAAAGGCATAGTCGGCTACAGAAAATATGTTTGCTGCAAGTATTGAATCATTATTGATTTTCCTGCTCATCGCGGGCGGATCGGCTTTGGTCAACTGGCTCAAAAAACGCGGCGAACGCGCCGACGATTGGTCTCCGACTGACATGTCTTCACCCTCGCGCAAGGGAACGCCTTCAAATTCCCCTGTGCCTCGCCCCGCAGCGAACTCAACCAATTGGGAGGAAGAGCTTCGCCGAATGTTGGAAGGTGCAGCCCCGAAACCGCCCGCGCGTCCCCCACCGCCGGTGATTTCACAGGAACAGAAAACGTCTCCGCCCCTTTACAATCGTCCGGTTGCAACCGCACCAAAGAGTTCGATGTATCTGCCCAAAGTTTTCGATGAAAAATATTACAAGGCCCACTGCAACAATTGCGACGGCCACATTGACTTTCCCTCCAGTGCGATGGAGCAGGTAATTTCCTGTCCGCATTGCCAGCACTCCACGGTTTTGCGCCCGTTCGAGAACACGAGAGTCGAAGAAATAGCGCATCAAAAAACTTTGACGGAGTTCAACGAATCTTCGCGTAAATACGAGGAAGCCTCGCAATTGAGCCAGAGAGTTGCCGCGCACATGCATGGTGTGGGGCATCAGGCGGTGGGGTTGACCGCCATTGAATCGGTAAAAAAACTTTGGCCCGAAGTTGCCGAAACGAAAGCGCTTTTCAAAAACGCAAAAACGGTGCGGCAAGCGGTGATCGCTTCATTGATTCTCGGTCCGCCGAAAGCGTTGGAGAATTAATTTCCTTGTAGCGGCGCGTCTGTGACCGCCGCCATTTTAGACTTTGGAAATTTGCGGCGGTCACAGACGCGCCGCTACAAACGCGATTTATTTCTGCTCCGGCTGTTTCGGAACCGAGTTCGTAGTGAACGACAATTCCTTCTCGGAATGAACCCGATTTCCCGCAGGACCAATGATCGTCGCCGTCACGAAAACGAACGTCAGTCGTTTATTTCCAGGATTCTTATCCTGCGTGACTTCGCCTAAAACGAGTGTTTGTCCGTCATAAATATTTCCCATCGCGGACATTTGCCGGATTTTAGCGACAGAAACCTTCCTTCGTAAAAGCCCCCGCTTATCTTGCATGACTTCTTTAATGGTGGCTGTGGTTGGCATTTGAATCGAGAAGCCGTCGGGAGAAACGTGGGCGACCACATCTAAAACTGGACCCGTTGTCAGAGTAGTTTCAGGAGCGTTCGGACTCGGTCGCACCTTCGCTTTATTTTCAACAGAGATTTGCGTCTGACGACTGCTAAGTGTCGTCACTTTGGGAAGCATCAAAATGTCCGAGCCTGCCTGGCCTTCCAGATGTTTAATCAAAGATCGGAACTGTGATTCTGTCAGAACCGTTGTAAAATTTCGAGCAATCGAATTCGACAAACTTTGCGTTGGAAACGCTTTCGGCCAATTCGTCAATCCATCCAACAACTTAAATCCCGCATTTGAATTGGTAATCATCTGGGCACCGGTTCCGCTCAATAGCTGATTCCAATCGATTGCTCGACTCGCAGCCTCATTGATCTCCACAAACTTTGTTTCGATCACAACTTGCGGTTGCGGCGGTTCAAAACCGAACGGCGCAACTGCGTTTTGAATGATGTCCAAATCCTCCTTCGTTGCTCGAACCATCAACAATCCTGTGCGGTCTTTAAAGAAAACCGCTTTGCCGGTCGTGTTTCCGGACGTATCAAACCTAACTCCTGTCGCTTCCAAAAAACTTCTGACCTTCAGGTATGTGTTGGCGGAAAAATTGGTCTTACTGACGCTCTGCAATGTATCTCTGAGCGGCAGGGTCAGTTCTCGCGGTGTCTTTCCGGTGGATTCATCGGACCAGAAACTACCATCTAAATTTTTCACTTCTGGAATACTCTGTAGCTTTTCCGCAAATTTTTTGGAATCGAGTTTGAAAATTCGGGTATAGAGAGTGATCGCATTTGAAGCCTTCGGAGAAAAAACCACCGCGTAATCTTCAATGTTATATTGGATCGGCTTATCGGAGACTTGAATAATCGCATTGAGAACGTCCAACAGGCGAACATTCTTCTGTGAGAGATTGATCCTTATTTCGTCGAAATTTAAATACAGCGCGGAGGCCGAATCGTTCGGATCGCTCGGCGCACCCGCATTGGCCTGAGGATTGATCATGAAGTTAATGCCACTGCCGGCGATATCCCGTTTCTTTGATTCGGCTCTGAGGGACTTGAGAACTTCCGTCAATGGAAGGTTCTCAAATTGAACTTTCTCAATACGAATTCGATCCAGCTTTGCCTTAATCGCTTGTCGGCCTTTGCTCGTGTAAATCAAGTTGGTGCGCGCGGAATTATTGGAAGGAGGAACTCGTTGCGTTTCAACGTCAGTTTTGTTGAGCGTCGTTGGTGGAATCGTTGGACGTATCAATCCCGTCCGTGGTCGTGGTTGAGCCAGTTTCGCTTCTTTGATGAGGGACTTGTAATAAAAGGCCGCTTTATTTTCCGGGTCAACTTTCAGAGCTTCGTTCAATTTAGCCTCCGCTTCATCCAGCTTGCCGATTTCAAAAAGTTGTTTGCCGTCTTGAACTAAAGTTGCCGCTACGATTTTACTTTTTGCTTCACTACCCGCCTCAATTTGTGGCGTGACGATAAGGAAATAATTTGTTCCGCCGTTTGCGACGGATTGTTGTCGATGGAAAACCGCGCTTTGTTCTGGTGGCACGGTCACAGTCGTCTTGAAATTAACCCCGGAATTTTCCACCCAGTTTTCCCCCGCCGAAAAGTCTCCAATGCGAACGATTAAATCGAGTTCAACGGAATCGCCTTTCACGTGAGATAATGCGTTTAAAAAGACGCCTCCAAAGACTTGTTTGGAATCTGTTGCGCGATCCTGACCGATAAATATTTTTGCCTCCTGCC
>JBDSYB010000331.1:0-13328 GCA_039925885.1 Verrucomicrobiota bacterium | reverse complement strand
CCCAACTTGGAAAATTGGAAGGTTTGGAAGCCGTTCGCAAGAAACCAGGAATGTATATCGGTGGCACCGATGAGCGCGCTTTGCATCACTGTGTTTCCGAAGTGATGGACAATTCTGTTGATGAATTCCTCGCCGGCTATTGCACAAAAATATCGGTGACGATTCACGTCGATGGATCGATTTCCATTCGAGATAACGGTCGCGGAATTCCGGTGAAAATTCATCCGCAATACAACATTCCTGGCGTCGAGATGGTGCTGACGACATTGCATTCCGGCGGAAAATATGGACAGGGCGGATATAAATTTTCCGGCGGCACACACGGTGTCGGGGCAAAATGTGTGAACGCGGTTTCGGAATGGTTTGAAGTCGAAGTAATTCGTGATGGCGAAGTTCATCACATGGAATTTGAGCGTGGAAAAACGGTTAAGAAACTTGAAGTTATCGGCAAGGCAGAGGGAACAGGCACGCTGATTACGTTCAAGCCGGATGCAGAGATTTTTCGCGAGACAACGGAATTTAAAAGCGACCGCATCACGCAACGTTTGCGCGAACTCGCATTTCTGAATTCTGGTTTGGAAATTACTTTCTTGGACGAGCGCAAGACGGAGACAAAACCGGAATTTTATTTTTATAAGGACGGCGTTTCGGAATTCGTCAAGCAACTCAACAAAGGCAAAGAGTTAATTCATCCGAAGCCGATTGGGTTTTTCAAACAAGGCAAAGTGCAAACTTCGGACAAAGAAGTGGAAGTGCATGTCGAAGTCGTGCTGCAATATAACGACAGCTACAACGAACAGGTTCTTTGTTACACAAATACAATTCACAACCCCGACGGCGGCGCGCATTTGTCCGGTTTCCGCAGCGCGCTTACTCGCGCGATCAACCAATACTCGAAACAAAATGAATTGCTGGAAGCCAAAGATCCGCAGATTACCGGCGACGATGTGCGTGAAGGTTTGACGGCGGTGGTTTCCATCAAACATAGCGATCCGAAATTTGAATCGCAGACGAAGGTGAAACTTATTTCGCCGGAAGTGGAAAGTATCGTCGGCTCGATTTGTTACGAAGGGTTGATGCATTACTTCGACCAGAACCCACCCATCGCGAAGAAGGTGGTGGAAAAAGGTTTGAATGCTGCGCGCGCGCGTGAAGCGGCTCGAAAAGCGCGTGATACGGTTCGCAAAAGTGCGCTGACCGGTGGCGGACTTCCGGGGAAATTGGCCGATTGCTCAGACCGCGATCCAGCGAACACCGAACTTTATATTGTCGAAGGTGATTCCGCCGGCGGCTCTGCCAAGCAAGGCCGCGACCGAAAATTCCAGGCGATTCTTCCGATTCGCGGAAAACTCATTAACGTCGAGAAAGCGCGGTTGGATAAAGTTTTACAGAACACGGAAATCCGCACGATGATCACGGCCATCGGAACCGGCATTGGCACTGGTGAAGGCGAAGGAACATTTAACATCGAAAAGCTTCGCTACCACAAAATCATTATCATGACCGACGCTGATGTGGATGGTTCGCACATCCGCACGTTGCTGCTGACATTTTTTTATCGGCAGATGACGCAGCTGGTGAAACAAGGATTTGTTTATATTGCGCAACCGCCGCTCTACCAACTCACAAGAAAAAAACGCGTCGAATACATCGATGACGACGCGGAGATGAATAAAATTTTATTGCAACTCGGCAGTGAAGATGTGCGTTTGCGCGATCTCGCCACAGACAAAGAACTTTCCGAAAAACAACTATCCGAAATTTTGGAGTTGCTTGAATCGCTCGATAAATATGTTCAGTCGATTCGCCGTCACGGTGGAGATTTCGGCGATTACGTGGAGAAACGAAATAAAGAAACGCTCGAATTACCGCGTCATCTGGTGAAGGTGCGCGATGGCAACGAGGAGTCGGTGCATTATTTCCACACCGAAGAAGACCTCGGAAAATTCGGCGCGGCCAACCCCGATTTGAAATTGTTTGGCGCGGAAGAAGGCGATACGGCGACGTTTGAAAAAAAGAACGGCAACATTCGTCGCGCGAAACACGTTGAGTTACACGAGAGCAAAGCGATCAACGACCTGCTGCAGCAACTCGACCAAAAGGGTTTGAACGTCGAACACTATTCCGCGCAGGACAAACCGCTGTTCGAGTTGATCGAAGGTGAAGGCGAACGCGCCACAGCCAAACCGCTTTTTTCCATCGCAGAAATTTTAGCGGGCGTAAAAGAGGCTGGCAAAAAAGGAATTCAAATCAAACGTTTCAAAGGTCTCGGCGAAATGAACGCCAAAGAATTGTTTGAAACAACAATGAATCCCGAGAAGCGAAAACTGCTTCGAATTGATATGACGGATCTTGTGGAAGCTGAAGAAATGTTCACGAAACTCATGGGCGATGAGGTTGAACCGCGTCGGCAATTTATCGAAGACAATGCGCTCAACGTGCGTAATTTGGATGTTTGAAAAATAAAACTTGCATTGTGGTCTCGTGTGACTACATTGAATCCATGAAAACGAAAGTAATTAAATACCCGCCCGCAAAATCAGATCCCATGGTTCTGAGGGAAGTGGCAACCATGCCTCATGTTGGAGAAGTCATTAGCGTGCGTTCGGCGAAAGCTCATTTGTCAGCGTTGCTGGAGTTGGTTGCCGGAGGGCGCGAAATTACGATTACCAGCGATGGGCGGCCCAAAGCCAAACTGGTTAGCGCCGATAACTCGAAATCGCGAAAAGTTTTTCGCGGAATGGGCGATTACCTTTTGAAACAGCGGATTCATCGTGGGCTTTCGGCTGACGAGATTATCCGCGCCGATCGTGATTCCCGGCCTTAAGATGTATCTCGACAGCGCTATTATCACAAAACTGCTGGTGCGCGAACCTGACTCGGCGTGGTTCAATGAAAATGTTGCCGAGCACGAACTCTGGTCTTCCGAGTTATCGTTGGCCGAAGTGCGTTCGGCTCTTTTAATTAAGGAACGCACAAAGCAGATTTCTGCCAATCAGCGGAAATCTGCCTTTGCCTGTTTTGAATCCATGATTGAAGAGAAATTTTTCCGCTTGCATCCGTTGAATCTGCACGTGGTGGAACGCGCATCAAGTTTGCTGGTCGGTTGTCATCCAGAAGTCTCGCTGCGCTCGCTGGATGCGCTACACGTCGCAACCGCATGGATGCATCCGCACGGCGCGCTTTGCGCGACCGACGAACGGATGCGTACGGCTGCCAGGCGGGTTGGTTTGTCCTGCTTCCCTGAAACTATTTCTGAAATTGTTAACCAATAATCAACATGCCTGACGATAAAAACGATTTGCCCAACGACGATTTGCCCATTTCTGCCACGCCGCAATATGCCGCGAATGAAAAGGTGCAAAAAATTAATGTCGCCGATGAAATCAAGAATTCCTTTCTCGATTACTCGATGTCCGTGATTATTTCTCGCGCGTTGCCCGATGCGCGGGATGGATTGAAACCCTCGCAACGCAGAATTCTTTTCGCGATGCACGACCTTTCGCTTTTTCCAAATCGCCAACATCGTAAGTGCGCCAAAATTTGCGGCGACACCAGCGGCAATTATCATCCGCATGGCGAGGCTGTGATTTATCCGACGCTCGTTCACATGGCGCAACCGTGGGCGATGCGCGAACGGCTCATTGATGGCCAGGGAAATTTCGGTTCTGTCGAGGGTGATCCGCCCGCAGCGATGCGTTACACCGAGGCCAAAATGACGCATCTGGGCGCTGCGCTCATGTTCGACATGGACAAAGACACCGTTGATTTTGTTCCGAACTACGACGAGACGCGGACCGAGCCGCGGGTTTTTCCTGCGGCGTTTCCAAACCTGCTTGTCAATGGCGGCACGGGTATCGCGGTCGGGATGGCGACCAACATGGCTCCGCATAATTTGGGCGAAGTCATCGATGGCATCTGCGCGCAAATTGATCATCCCGAAATCACGATTCCGGAACTGATGAAGTTTGTGAAGGGCCCGGACTTTCCAACGGGCTGCATGGTTTGTGGAGTCGAACCAATCAAGCAATATTTCACCACAGGCCGTGGCAGCGTGAAAGTTCGTGGCAAAGTTGAAATCGAACAACTCAAAGCCGGACGCGAACAACTCGTCATCAAAGAAATTCCTTACAACGTTAATCGCGCGACGCTGGTCGAGCGTATTGCGGAGTTAGTGAACGAAAAAGTCATTGGCGACATCACCGCGATTCGCGATGAGTCTGATGAAAATACCCGCGTGGTTATCGAGTTGAAACGCGATGGCATTCCTAAAGTTGTCATCAACAACCTTTATCAATTCACGGCGCTCGAAAGCAGTTTCAGTGTCAACTCGCTCGCGATTGATCATGGCCGTCCGAAGGTTTTGAACCTCAAGGACATGATTACTTGTTACATCGACCATCGACGTGAAGTGGTGATCCGTCGCACGCGCTTTGAACTTCGCAAGGCTGAGGAACGCGCTGAAATTCTCGACGGCTATTTAATCGCGCTGTCGAACATGGATGAATTCATCCGCATCATCCGCAGTTCGTCTAATCGCGAAGAAGCTAAAATTAAGTTGCTCGCCTTTGATTTTACCCGCGCTCAAGTCGAAAAATTTGGAATCCTCATTCGCAGCGAGGCGCGTCTGACCAATGGCCGTTACTCTTTTAGCGAAACACAAACGAATTCGATTCTTGAATTGCGTCTCTATCAATTGACCGGTTTGGAAATCGACAAGGTTAAAGCGGAATACAAAGACCTGCTCGAACGCATCAAAGATTTGATGGACATCCTTGCGAAGGAATCACGCGTGATGGAAATCATCAAGGCGGAGTTGCGCGAGATTAAGGAGAAATACGCCACACCGCGCATGACTGACCTCGTGCCGGACGAAGGTGAAATTGCGATTGAAGATTTGATCGCGAATGAAGGCGTGATCATCACGTTGACGCACGGAGGCTTGCTCAAGCGCACCAACGTCAACGAGTATCGCTCGCAACGTCGCGGCGGGAAAGGCGTCATCGGCATGACCACTCGCGAAGGCTCTGACGTTGAGGGCGATAATGACGATTTTATCGAACATCTTTTCACGGCGAGCACGCATGATTATCTAATGTTCTTCACGAACACCGGCCGAGTTTACGTTGAGCGAGTTCACGAAATACCCGACATGGGCCGCACTTCCAAAGGGCGGAGCATTGCGAATCTTTTAGAACTCAAAGCCGGTGAAAAAATTGCCGCGCTCATTCGCGTTGTTTCAAAAACCGGCGATAACAAGGAGGATCAAACCTGGACGCAATCGTGCGAACTGTTTTTTGTTACGCAACAAGGAACTGTGAAAAAAACCGCGCTCGCCGAATTTTCCAACATGCGTAAGGGCGGCATTATCGCCATCGGCATCGACGAAGGGGATTTGTTAATTGATGTGAAGCTGACCTGCGGCACTTGCTCCGACGCGACCGGAAATGTTTCTTCGCCCGGCGACGATGTGGTGTTGATCACGAGAGAAGGGATGAGCATACGTTTTTCGGAATGTGAAATTCGCTCGATGGGTCGCGGGGCGGCCGGCGTGCGCGGAATTCGTTTGGAAAAAACGGATGCAGTCATCGCGGCGGCGGTGGTGGTGCCAGACGCAGCGCTTCTGGTTGCGAGCGAAAACGGCATCGGCAAACGGACGGATTTTGCAGAATACCGGGTTCAATCGCGCGGTGGCAAAGGCATCATCACGATGAAAACCAACGACAAAACGGGTAATGTCGTCGGAGCGCTCACTGTGAAAAGCAATGACGAAATTATGCTCATCACCGTCGGCGGTCAAATGGTGCGGATCAACGTGGATGGCATCCGCGAAGCCGGACGTAACACGCAAGGCGTGAAACTTATCAATCTATCCGAGGTGGATAAATTGCAGGCGATTGCGCCCGTCATCAGCGAAGAAAATGTTGAGACGGAAAATGAACAAGGTAATTCAGATCCAACTTTGCCAGCGTAATGTTTTGGCCACGATATGAAGATTGACGAATTAAAAATCGGTCAAAAAGTGAATCATCCGCAACACGGCGAGGGGACGGTCGAGAGGATTTCTTCAAACGGAGCGGAGATCAGGTTTGGCAACATTCTCAAAACGATTGATCCTGAAATCGCAGGCGTGACTGCGCCAGAACCACAAATCAAGGTCGGGGAAGTTGAGATGTCGTTGAAACAACTTGTGCAGATGACCGTTGATAACGTCATGGAGCAAATGGGAATTGAGAACCCAAATGAATCGGTCGAAGAACTCGGTTTGCGCTGGAACAAGGGGAAAATCGTTTTGCATCCGGCCGATTCAACGTTGCAAACCAAAGAAATCCCTCTGGAAGTTTTCTTTCATAAAATTGTGATGATGCGAAATAATTTTCGCGTGTTGGAACAAAAGATAAACGGCCACCCGCAACTCAGCGACGCGGACAAGGTTGAGATGCAGCAATATATTTCCAAGTGTTACGGCTCAATGACGACGTTCAATATTCTTTTCAAGAACGAGGGCGATCAATTCAGATCGAAAGGGTAGATTTCTAAGTTCCTGTCGCTGGCAATTCTTACTTCTTGTGGCAATGCTTCTGTGCTAGTTTTTGGGTCATCCATGGAAATGAATTGCCTGCCCAAACGTTCTCTCTCGCTACTCCGAATCGTTCTGATATTTCTCACTTCGCTCGGCGGTTTCAGTGTGACTTATGCGCAGGACAAGCCTTTGCGAGTCCAATTCGTTGATAGCGAAACTGGTTATGCGATTCAGCCTGAATTTCGTGTTACGAAGAATGGCCGGGACCGTGTGATCTCAAAGGCGGAGATCAGCAAGGCTGGTCGCGCTGCGGTATCATTGGAACGCGGATCACATTGGATCGAAGCATCGTCGCCCAATCATCGACCGCTTTCCGGCGCGCTCGTTGCGGATGGCTCGGTGGAGTCAATCCGGATTTTGCTGGATCCAATTATTCCGCCGCCGGAGTTGAATCCTGACCACATCACTCCCTTGCATCGCGACGATGCAACAATCATTGTCGGTTTCATTGTTGATGAAGATTCCGGCGAGCCGCTGGAAAATGTTTTGGTGAGTTCCCACCCGAGCGGGGTAAAAGCGAAAAGCAATGCGCGCGGATTTTTTCAACTGGCGGTCCCGGTTCAGAGCGAAGCGGAGGAAGAATCTTCCCCGGCAAAATTACTTTTTGAAAAGCCGGGATTCAAAACCGATGAACGGCAATACCTCGAACTGTGGCACAATGGCGATTGGACTTATCGCGTCCGACTTTCTAGCGGAGGAGGGCACCGCGTGGTCGATGAACGGGAGACACGCCGTCGTCCAGCGAAAGTTAAAGTGGCGGAGAGTTCAGTGCCCGTTTCGGCAGCGCGAACGGATTCCACACCAGAACAAAAATTACAAACATTTGCGGATGCGCCCATTCTCGCCGCTGCTGATTCGGGCAGCCCGACGAATTCCATGATCCGTATTCCCCGCACGATTCGCGTTCGGCATTCCGACAATGTGACGATTGAATATGTTTCGATGGAATTTTACGTGCGCCGGTCGTTGCCAGCGGAATGGATTAATTCATGGGGGACTTATTCTGGCGGAACCAATTCTTTGAAAGCGGGCGCGGTTTCGAGCCGTTCTTACGCGGCGAGCTACGTCAACAGTCCCAGTTCCAGCACATACGACATTTGCGCGACGACCTCTTGCCAGGTTTACGGGACAACCACCTACACTTTGGCTGATGCTGCCGTGAGTCAGACAACCGGTTACGTTGTCGTCGATTCTGGCGGAAATATTTCTCGCAGCGAATATTCGGCAGAAAATAATTCCATTGGATTTTCTTGCGGCGACGGCTACACGCAGCCAACGGGCGGTTGCATTTTTGATCCGGTTTGCAGTGGCGAAACCCGTTATGGCCACGGACGCGGCGTTTGCCAATGGGGAACTGTCCGATGGGCGACCGGTTTGAAATTTCCCGGACGCAGCACCTCCAATTCAACTTTGACCAATGGTTATCCCAAGCAGGATTGGAAATGGATCGTCGAACATTATTATCCCACATTGCGTTTGGTGCAGGCGTTGCCTTTGATTATTGGTGATGATGTAAAAATCAGAGGCAGCAGCAGTCGTGATGTTCGCATGTGCGCCGATGGCAGCATCAGCAATGGCGTCAATTGCACTTTAATTACAACCAAAGTTGTAGGTTCGACTGGAATTATAATTGACGGACCAATCCAAATTCTCGCCGACGGCATCGGCCACACTTGGTATAAAATTCAGTGGAACGACGCCGGGCCAACGATTGGCTGGACTGCGGAAAATTGGCTGGAACGAATTATTCCAACGCCGCCTGCTCCAACTTTGTTGAGCGCGACGGCAGTTTCGCCCACGCAAATCAACTTGAGTTGGACAGACAATTCGAGCGTTGAAGGCGGTTACAAAATCGAGCGTGGAATCACCGCAAGCGGTCCGTGGATGGAAATTGCCATTGCCGGAACCAACGCAACGACTTTTTCCAATACCAATCTGGCAATCGCCACCACTTATTATTATCGCGTTCGTGCTTTTAATATTGCCGCTAACTCGACTTATTCGAGCGTCGCCAACGCCACGACCTTGGACATTCCGCCGGTGCTCGCGGCAATTTCAAATTACACTATCGTTGAGGGAACGCTTTTCACTTTCACCAACACCGCCACCGGTTCCGAAAAAGTTCAGATGCTAACCGATTTCGAAGAATTTCCCGTGACCGCTCCGGTGCTGTTTCAATTGCCGTTATATTCATCCACCACCAGCGGTTTTCTGGATACCAACGTCAATGTTACGGCGGTCATCGGCACATTTCCGGCGAAGACGAACGCCGGTGCGCGCGTGTTGAATGTGAATTGCAGTTTCAACGCGGTTGCAAATCCGTGGTTGCGCTTGACGACGGCGGCTACAGCGGATTTTCCAAATCCAGTTGTGGATTTCACAAAGCAACTTCGCTTCAATATTTATTCTGACAAAACTTTGCAGGTGGGAGTTGGCCTGCGCGAGACGACAACGGTGGCTGGAACTCCCATCGGCTATAACGGGGGAACGGCGGGCAGTTCGCTGGAATGGGCTGGCGTGACAAATAAAGTCGGCTCCCAACCGTTGCCGAATCGCACGGTTCCGGCCAACACATGGACGAGGTTGACATTTAATTTGCCGACGGAACCAATCCTCAGCTTTTCCGGCGGCAACAATGTTCTCTCAACGGCGTCGGGCTTGGGCGTGTTGGAGCATTTGGCATTGGTTCCGGCGGGCGGAACCGGCGCTTATAATATTTATCTCGATAATTTTGCCGTGGTGCAGCCGAGAACATTGTCTTTTAGTCTCGATGCGGGCGCACCTGCGGGAGCGAGCGTGAATCCCGCGACCGGAATATTTTCGTGGACGCCAACTGAAGCGCAAGGCTCCGGCGTTTACAACCTTACGCTGCGCGTTACAGACAGTGTGGGACAAACCAACGCGAAAACATTTTCTATAACCGTCAATGAAACCAATTCTCCGCCGAGCCTGGCGTCGATTTCAAATCGAGTGGTTCATGCAGGCAGCATTGTTGTCGTCACCAACAGCGCAACAGATTCGGATTTTCCGGCAAATATTCTCACCTTCAGTTTGGATCCGGGCGCGCCGTCGGCCTCTTCGATCAATTCCACCAACGGAATTTTCAGTTGGACAACCGTGAGCGCCGATGCGGGAAGTGTAAATCCAATCACAGTTCGCGTGACCGACAACGGCGTGCCGCCGAAATTCGACACCAAAAGTTTTAGGATCGATGTTGTCGCTCCGCCGGCTATTCAGGGAATCACAATGTCAGAAGGAATGGTCACGCTCACTTGGAGCGCCATCGCTGGAAAAACATATCGCGTTCAATACAAAACAAATCTGGAAGATGCGAACTGGATTGATTTGACGGATGTGATTGCCTCTGACGCAACGGCTTCATTCAGTGACACGCCGGGAGCCAATCAACGGTTCTACCGAATCTTCGTTTTGAATTAATTTTCGCGTGACAAATCGGTTCGCATCATATTCCTTTCGATTCTAGGTTCCGCAGCCATTGTCGGACAGTCGCGATATTATCTGGATCGGCGGGAGGAACCAATTTAAGAAATTTGCGGAGAGTTCTTATCGCATCTAATGCGTATCCCGTAGCCGCCTTCGATTGCGCCTTACCATACCAAGCGACCGCCAATCGCGGATCAATCGCTAATGCCTTGTCGTAGCAGTCAATCGCATTGTCATACTGCCTCAGTTCTTTTAACGCGTCGCCCTTATTGTACCATGTATTGGCGCATCGTGAATCAATTTCCAACGCTTTCTCTAAGCAATAAAGAGCCTCTTCATATCGACGAACTTTATTAAGCGTATAACCCTTCCCACTCCAAGCCTTCGCGTTCTGCGAGTTTATCGCGAGTAGTTTGTCGAGGCAACCGATTGCCTTTTCATGTTGACCGAGCGCTAGGAACGAAATGGCCTGATTGTTCCAAGCGCTTGTAAATTGAGGGTCAATCTCCAGCGCCTTGTCGTAGCAGACAATCGCGTTCTCATGCAAACCCAGTTTTCCTAACGCAACACCCTTATTGCTCCACGCCTCCGTGCATCGTGGATTGATTGCCAACTCATTATCGAAGCAATGAATAGCTTCCTCATGCCGACGCAATGTATTAAGTGTGTTCCCCTTGTTAACCCAGATACTCACATGCTGTGAGTCTATCACCAGCACCGTATTGTAACATATGAGCGCCTCTCTGAACCGACGGAGTGCATCAAGTATGACGCCCTTATTGTTCCAAGCATCGGCGCAGCCTGGGTCAATTTCTAGAACCTTGTCGTAGCACTCAATTGCTTCTTCAAGCCGACTGAGGTGATTAAGCGCAATGCCCTTACCGTTCCAAGCACTCTTGTGATGCGGATTATTTTCCAATGCATTGTCATAACATTTAATTGACTCGTCGTATTGACCGAGCGCACAGAGCGCAGATCCCTTGTTGCTCCAAAAATCCGCCGTCTTTTCCTCGACCTGAGGAATCGGATATTCTGTTCCAGTTCTTTGATTCCAAACCGACTCCAAAGCCCCGCGCAACTCTTGAAAGCTTCTGTAACGCTCTGACGGTACAGCACGCAAACACCTCTCAATTATTAGTCCCAACGGGTCCTGTAATATCTGCAATTTTTCCGCCATTTGTTGCCTGTAAACGCCCAACAAATACGTTTCAATATCTCCATGATAAGGAACAATAAACGGAGGCACTCGGCTTCCTGTTGCCATTTGCCAAAGCACTAAACCGAAACTGTAAATGTCGCTCCGTAAATCAGCCGACTCACAACGATATACCTCCGGTGCCATGTAACCAGGTGTGCCGCATCTCATCCTGCCTTCAGTCCGAGTCACGCTGAAGGCAAAGCCAATCGCTCCTTCACTGGTTTCCACGGAATTGCAACGACTATCAGATTTATCCCAAGCCTTCGCTGCTGCTGCCGCCAAACCAAAGTCAGCAATTTTTAGGGTGTAATCTTGGGTAATTAGGATGTTGCTCGGTTTGATGTCTCGGTGGCATTTAATCCCGTGCGTTTGGGCGTGTTCCATCCCTAAGCAGAATTGGATTGCCCACCCCAACGCTTGATTCGCATCGAGAGGACCATTAGTACTGATTAGATGATCATGTAAACTTACCCGTCCTTGGGCATCAGGAGCGATATAATCCATGCTGACAAACAATCGCCCGTTTGTTTCGTTCACCAATTGAGCAGCTAGAATGTGTGGATGATTTTCCAGACTCACCCATAAGAGAGATTCTTTTTTGAAAGCGTCCCGCGCTTTTGGATCTGCTAGGAACTCATCACGGAATGTCTTGAGCGCGACCAGTATTTTCAAATGGCGGTCATGGACGAGATAGACGACGCCAAACCCACCTTTTCCCAAAAGATCGAGGACTTCGTATCTGCGACCAAACACATCGCCTTTTTTGAACAGGTCGTCATTATTCATCTTTTTCTCAAACGCTTTCGATGTCCTAAAATTTTCTTATCGCTAATTTTCTGAGCGGAAATGATGCGATAGCTAGTTTGGCCTGTTTCTGTTTCGCGCCATGTGACGCAAACACTTAGTAATTGTCCTTTATCATCCAATCCCAATGCAACCCAACGTTCCTCCGAAATGCTGTGCTTGTAATCGAAGTCTAGCAAAGATTCCCCGTCCCGAAAGAATTTAGCAGCACATTCAAAATTGATGCTGTGTTTTCTTATATTCTCAACTTCCTTCGTTGAATCCCACTCAAAATGCCAGCCTTTGTATTTGAAAATGACATTCATGGTTTCAATCATGAATTTTTCCTGCTCAAAGTTTTTCGCCGAGCGAACACTGTGTTCACGACTTATTGACGAAATATCGCTGCGGAAAGCCCTTGAGTTTTTTCAATATCGTATCGGTATGCCAGAGTTCTATTTTTTCAATCTGCGCAGTTGCGGTCAAGATGCGGTCGGCAGGGTCTCTATGCGGCCAATCCCACAGCACGGATTGTCGTCCGATTGGTGCCGTGATGGGCAGGACAGTCCATGAATCGAGCGCAACGTCCAGCCATTCATCGGGGTGGTGAGGAACGCGTCTGTTTTTCCAAAGCCAGAAAAGTTCAATGATGCTGATGGCCGATAGAAAGCGTTCGGTGGAATCCGCCTCCAACGTCGTTTCCACTGTGGCAGGCAGCGGTAACTGACGGTGGAACTTGATGAAAATATTGGTATCGGCGAGAATTCTCACGACCAATCATCCATCACCGGTGATTGTAGATCGCCGTAATCCTTTGGGTTGTCCGGGATGGAAACGCGCCACGGTTTTTTGGATTTTTCCGGCGGCACAAGCATCGCAGCGGGTCGTCCGTGGCTGGTGAGCGTGATGCGCGCCCCAGCCTGGACTTTCTTGACCAGTTCGCACAATTCGCTGCGCGCTTGACCGATGGGCAGAGAAAGCGTCTTCATGGGCAAACTTTTGCACATAATTTATTTAGGGGCAAGAATTGATTCAAGCCCAGCGGAGTCTGGGTTTGCATTTCCCTCGTTGCCATTTCTCTCTCGCTGGAGCAAAGTTTTGTCATGAGCTACATCGGCATTGTCAATGAGCAGGGCGTAGTCACGTTGCCGCCCGAGGCGCATCTGCCGCCCGGCGCAAAAGTGCGCGTTGATGTTCTCAGCCCGTCGCCAGCCACGTCGGATATGCCGATTGGAAAAAAGCTTTTGGCGTTGAGCGGCAAGGTAAAAGGCTGGCCGGCTGATTTCGCGGAGAACCACGATCATTATCTTCATGGCACTC
>JBDSYB010000330.1:0-9847 GCA_039925885.1 Verrucomicrobiota bacterium | reverse complement strand
CTTCCAACCTTCTGATCCGTAGTCAGACGCTCTATCCAATTGAGCTATGGGTGCAAAACCGAGGCGTCGGAAACTTACAAATGGCAACACTCCCGCGCAAGTTATTTCACTTTTCTACGCAGCGTTTCTGCGGGAGGCCGGAACACTTCCGCCACTTCATCCGCTCCAATGGCAAAGATCCTGTCACCTGCCAGCGGTTTCACATTTTGCGTCCCGGTGAAACTTCCAAAAGCGGGTAGAATGGCGCGTTTGGTGCCAAAGCAAAAACAGGGAATGCGCAGACTGGATCCATGTTTTTCTCGCAAAGAAATGGCGGGATGCAAGTGCCCGCAAATCGTATATTGATCTGGCGCATCTTTGGGATCGTGGCAAAAACTAAAGGGCGCTAAATGCCAACAGTCCTCCACGTTGCGAATGTTCCAACACGCGGGGGGAGGTCCGGCTTTTTTATCGTGGTTCCCCGGCACCAACACAATTTCCAGGCTCGAGTTTTTTTTGCACCAGCTATGCACCGCGTCCATCATCTCGGGTTGAAGTCCGGCTGGAGCGTGAAAAAAATCACCAAGTATTATCAACCTGGTAGCCCGAGTCCGGCTCACCAGTTGGTCAAGCCGGTGCAAATCGTGGGCGGTAGTTGATTCAGGAACGGCAATACCGAATTTTCGAAAAGCAGCGGATTTCCCGAAGTGAATGTCGGCAACAATCAGGCTCGTGGCGCGCGGCCAGAAAACCGCTTTATCGGGAAGGAGTTGGAGTTTTTCACCGGCGACTTCAATTTCCATGATTTAATTTTTCTCCCGCGCGGCCGCAGACTCCAGTTCCAAAGCCATTCGCTTAATTCGCTCCGACCATTTCTCTGAACTGACATTCGCCTGGACAAACGATGCCCAAAGCGGGAATGAAAGAGGCGTCAGTCGCGGGATCTGCACCGACACAATCTTCATCCGAGCTACGTCCGCAAGTGTGTTGCCGAGCCGGCTGATTTCCAGTTGCCGTTCCAAAACTTCCCGGCGCGCCTGGCCGAGCAAAAGGTTTTCAGGATCGTAGCGCGTGAAAACTTCAAAAAAAAGTTCGCTGGAAGATTGTAGTTGCCGCGTGCTTTTTCCTGTGCCGGGAAAACCTTGAAAAACCAATCCGGCGATACGGGCGATTTCACGAAACTGACGGCGCGCCAGTTCCGCAGAGTTGAGGCAGGCGACCAAATCTTCCAGCAAATTTTCTTCGGTAAAAATATTTTTCCAACCGTTGTCAGTCACAGAAATGGCCGTCGCACTCAAGAGCGCAAAACCATAATCATTCAAAGTAATCGCAATGGACGCAGGAAAAACTTTAGAAACGCGATGAGCAATCAGAGCCGCCAGACCTTCGTGGACTAAACGTCCCGCAAACGGAAAAATAAAATGATGAACCCCATCGCGCATTTGCAGTCGTTCGATCAGCAGTTCGTTCGGCTCGGGGATGCGTGACCAACTGTTTTGAATTTCCAGGACAGAGCGCACTGCGGCCATTTCTTCGCCTTCGTATTTCCCGCGACGCGCTTCCGACAATTTTCGTCGAACCACTTTGGCGAGTTGCGAGGAGAGCGGCATTTTTCCGCCCATCCATTGGGGCACAATTCCCGACAATTTTTTTGCGCGACGCACATACGCCGTCATGTCGCGCACCCGCACGAGTTCGAGCGCCTGACCAGCGAAAGTAAACTTGTCGCCGGGCTTGAGTCTGCCGATGAACGATTCCTCAATGGTGCCGAGCATTGCGCCGCGCACAACTCGCACCGCCATCGCGCTGTCACTCGTGATCGTTCCAACTGACATTCGATGCAACTGCGCGATAAAATTATCCGGCACGGTGAAATCCCCATTCTCGTTTTTCACCCGCGAAAATTGCGGATAAACTTTCAGCGCCTGACCTCCGCGTGTCACAAAGTCGATGCACCATTGCCATTCTTGCACGCTCAGATTTCGATAAGCATAACTGGAACGCACTTCCTCAAACATTTCGCGTTCACGAAATCCGCTGCCGAGCGCGACCGTGACGAGATGCTGAACCAAAACATCAAGCGGCCTTTCCAACGGATGGCGCGATTCCAACTCCCCTGCCCCAATCGCCTCGCGCACCGCCGAGAATTCGACGAGTTCTAGAGCGTGCGCCGGAACGCAAATAATCCGGCTCACCGCGCCCGGTTGATGGCCGCTGCGCCCGGCGCGTTGCAGCATCCGCGCGACACCCTTGGGCGCGCCGATTTGAATCACCTGTTCGACGGGAGAAAAATCCACGCCGAGATCAAGACTTGCTGTGCAAACGACGCAACGAATTGTTCCGGCGCGCAGACGTGTCTCGACTTCTTCACGCGCCGCGCGATCAATCGAGCCGTGATGCAAGGCGATTTCATTGGCCCATTCAGGTTTGGCTTCCGATAAAGCGCGAAACCAGATTTCAGTCTGCGAACGCGTGTTGGTAAAAAGCAAAGATGTGTTGGCGCGCTCGATATATTTCAAAACCTGCGGCAGAAGATTTAAACCGAGATGCCCGGCCCAGGGAAATTTTTCAAGATCAGTTGGAATGAGCGTTTCTATCTCGATCCTTTTTTTCAAATCTCCGGAAATCAATTTTGCTTTGGGCACAGATGAACCCAGCAGCACATCACGCGCTTCCTCCAGATTTCCGAGCGTGGCGGACAATCCCCAGGTTCGAACATTCGGTCGCCAACTCCGTAAACGCGCCAGGCAAAGTTCCGTTTGCACGCCGCGTTTTGTGCCGATTAAATCGTGCCACTCGTCCACTACGATGCTGCGAAGTGAGGCCATTTTTTCGCGCGTTCCCGGATACGAAAGCAGGAGAGATAAACTTTCAGGAGTCGTTATGAGAACGCTGGGAAACCGTTTTCGCTGCCGGGCGCGAGTGGCCGCAGTCGTGTCACCGGTGCGAAGTTCAACTGACCAGGGAAGCGCCAGCGTCTTGATGGGCGCAAGAATGGATTGGGCCGTGTCGTTCGCCAGCGCCCGCAACGGAGTTATCCAAAGCATTTGTAGCGGAGCCGACTCTGCCCACGCGTTTTTGTCCGGGAACTCATTCAACCACTCGATTAACGGACCGATTGAAACAGCATAGGTTTTACCTGTGCCAGTGGGAGAGTGGACCAATCCACTTTCTCCCGCGAGATAAGCGCGCCAGGCTTCGATCTGAAACTCGAACGGGACCCAACGGTTTTTTTTGAACCAACGCAAAAATAATTCTTCGGCGGAAACGGATTTTCCCTCGGGCGATGACGACTGGGTTTGAGTTTTTATCAGGGCGCGCATCATTCAGAAATTAGATTTTCTGTTCTGAGGAATCAAAATTTGCCAACGCGCTTAGATTTTCCAGGGTATCCGCTTCAGCAGGTGTTTTGTCGCGACGCCAGCGGTTCATACGAGGAAAACGCACCGCAATTCCCGCTTTGTGCCGCGTGGATTTTTGGATGCCTTCGAACGCCAGCTCAAAAACCAATTCGGGTTTCACAATCCGCACCGGGCCAAATTTTTCCTTTGAGTTGTGCCTGATAAATGAATCGACTTCGTTAATCTCAGCGTCCGTCAAACCAGAATACGCCTTGGCCACCGGCACCAATTCTCCATCGTCCCAAACTCCAAAAGTGTAATCGGTGTAGAGGCTGGCGCGACGCCCATGGCCGCGTTGAGCGTAGATCAAAACGGCATCGATAACGAATGGATCAATTTTCCATTTCCACCAATCACCCCGTTGCCGGCCCACTCCGTAAGGCGAAGAAATTTTTTTAAGCATCACGCCTTCCACCCCGCGGGCCCGCGCCTCTCGCTGAAATAGGGAAAGCTCATCCCACGACTTCGCCGTTAAAATCGGAGAAAGGCGGATGGGAAAATACGGCGGAGAAACTTGCGTGCTCGTTGGCAGATCGAAACCAAGCAGCAGTGGAGTTTGCGTTTCGTCAAACCGCGCGGCGTTGGTTAATTTTCCGGTATTTTTGCTCACTGTTTCAATGACCACTTCCAATTCCTCGCGGCGTTTACTCAAAGGCTGCGGGCGAAAATCTTGTCCGTTTTTCTCCAGCAAATCGTAAGCAAGAAACGCAACGGGAAAATCATTGCGGGTGCGCTGGGCAACCTGTTTGCGCCCGAGCCGCCGTTGCAATTTTGCAAATGGCAACACTTGATCGTCGCGCCACGCTAAAATTTCTCCGTCGAGCACGGTGCCATCGGGCAAATAATTTCCAGCTTCGACCAATTCTGGAAATGTGTCCGTGACCATCTCGTCGCCGCGCGACCAAACGAGCGTTTCGCCGCCGCGACGAATCAGTTGCGCACGAATGCCATCCCATTTCCATTCTGCAAGCCAATCCTGAACTACGCCAAGACCGTCGAGACTTTCGCCTTTTTTTATTTTTATCTCGATGGGCGACGCGAGAAAAAACGGATACGGGTGGGCGATTTCTGCTCCGTCTGTTTCTCCGCTCATCAAACGCAAAAAATCTTGCTCAGTCGGTTTCCACGAACCCATCACTCGATGCGCCATCACCGCAGGCGCAATGTTCGCCACGGCTGCGAGTGCACGAATTACTAGTGTCCGCGCCACGCCGACGCGGAGGTTCCCGGTAATGAGTTTATTCCAAACGAGCCGCTCATTCGCGTTGAGTTCGCGCCACGTTCGCAGCAACAGTTCGCGCCGCGCACCCTCCGGCAATTGGCGCAAGGGAATCAAGCGTTGTTCGACAAGTTCGGCGAGCGAGAGCGAAGTTCCCGCGCCGAAGTCTTGCAGCAGGAGCGCGATGGTTTCTGCCATGTCACCGACGGCGTCGTGACATTCGCCGACCAACCAATCTGGCAGTTTCGATTCAGCAATGGTCAACTCCCACAGGGTTTTCGTAGGAACAACGCGAGGCAAAGTGCGGCCGCAAAGAAATTGCAAGGCCCACGCTGCATCCGCCGCCGGAGTTTCACGAAAATAATTTTCCAACGCCGCGACTTTTTCATTCGTGCGCGTCGTCCGATCCACTTCGCAAAAAAGTTTTGTGAAACGCTTCATGGCAGAACAGCGGTGCCGGGGTCAGATTCCGCCAACGTTTCGGTAGATTTTCCGGAGGGATCAGAAATCTCTTCTTCCTCACCGTCGCCTCGAAAACGCGTTTCGATTGCTTCCGCCTCTTTTCCTTTTTCTCGCAACCAGCGCACGAGCGGCCCGGTGTAACCATGCGTCGCCCAGATTCTTTCCGCGCCAGTCGCCTCGATACTTTGCAAAAGTCCGTTCCAGTCCGCGTGGTCGGACATGACGAAACCGCGATCCAGCGAGCGACGACGGCGCGTCCCCCGAATCTGCATCCAGCCGGAGGCAAACGCCGTCGAGACATCGCCAAACTTCCGCAACCATGGCGTGTTGTCTGCGGAGCCGGGCGCGATCACGAGAGCTTTACCGCGGGCGATTTTGATTTTTTCTGCGGAGGCGTGTTCAACTTTCGGAAAACGCGCGCCCGCACCTTCGTAAGCGCGCACGAATTTTTCCACCGCGCCGTGAACGAAAATCGGGCCGATGCTTTCGTCCAATCCGCTCAGCAATCGCTGCGCTTTTCCGAGCGAATAGGCAAAAAGAACGCTCGTTCGTTCCGTCCCTTGATTATCGCGCCACCATTCGTTGATCTCGGCATAAATTTCGGGTTGCGGTTTCCAAAAATAAATCGGCAACGCGAAGGTGGATTCCGTGATGAAGGTGTGGCAGCGAATGGGTTCAAACGGTTCGCAAAGCCCGTCGTTTTCAGTTTTGTAATCGCCGCTGGCAACCCAGATTTCACCCTCGCGCTCCATGCGAATTTGCGCCGAACCAAGAATATGTCCGGCGGGATGAAAAGAAATGCTGACGCCGTTGCGCACAATGGATTTTCCGAAAGGCAATGTTTCGATTTGCGCCTGTGCGCCGATGCGCTCTTGCAAAACGGTTTTGCCTCGTTCCGCAGTAAGATAATTTTTAGAACCCCAGCGCGCGTGGTCTGAATGAGCGTGAGTAATGACGGCGAAATCAACCGGACGCCAGGGATCGATGTAGAAATTCCCCTGCTCGCAAAACAACCCGCGATCTGTGTTAGTCAAAAGCATCGTTCGCCGCCTGCGCAGCGAAACAATTTAACACGAGGAACGGGAAATTTCTTTAACGAGAATTGCTGTTAGAACCAGACGAGGCGATCAAGAAAACTACTGCGTCATCGCTTCGGAACTTGTCTTTTCCACGCGACTTAAACCGCGCCAAAACGGCGATGGCGGCGAGCGTATTCTTCGAGCGCTTCGTTGAATTGCGCTTTGCGAAAATCCGGCCAGAGTGTGGGCATCACAAAGCATTCAAGTGCAAAAAACATTCGCCCCGGGAAATTTTTACATCTAGACTGATCGAATGAAGAACGAATGTTCCGCCAGCGTGTTGGATCGTCTGCTGGATCCGATCAGCCGCTGTTTCACTCCCGAAAGCGCGCGCTCTCTCGTGGCGTTGCGAGCCGATGCGGTGGCGCAACAGCGCGTCGAGGAATTGGCGGAAAAATGCAATCACGGGAATCTTTCGCCGGACGAACAGCGGGAATACGAGACTTACGTTCACGTCGGAAATCTGATTGCCATTCTGCAAGCCAAAGCGCGTCTTCATCTGAAACAACTCGTCGGCTAAATGGACGCCAAGCGGCGGGAACAAGTGCGGCAGCGAGCGGGAAACCGTTGCGAGTATTGTCGCTTGCGGCAGGAGCACGATTCCTATCATCCCTTTCACATCGAACACATTATTGCGCGTCAGCACGGCGGCGCGAATGATTCGGAAAATCTCGCGTGGTCTTGTCATCAATGCAATTTGCACAAAGGCACAAATCTTTCCGGCCTGGATCCCGACACGAATGAAATGGTACGCCTTTTTCATCCTCGCCGGGATCGCTGGCAGGAACATTTCGTTCTGAATGCATCTGTCATCGGTGGATTGACCGCCATCGGACGAACGACTTCATGGCTTCTTCAAATGAATTCGGAAGAGCGAGTTGAATTGCGAAAAATTTTAATGGAATTGGGTGAACTGGATTGAAAAAACAGCAATCACACCGCGCCAAAACGGCGATGGCGGCGAGTGTATTCTTCCAATGCGTCGTTGAATTGTGATTTGCGAAAATCGGGCCAAAGTGTGGGAGTGACGACCAGTTCCGCGTAGGAAATTTGCCAAAGCAGGAAATTACTGACGCGCATTTCGCCGCTGGTGCGAATAAGCAAATCGGGATCGGGAACATGGCGCGTGTATAAATGTTGCGCGATGACTTGTTCTTTAATTTCCGCCGGATCAATGGCCCCGCGTTTGACCTTCTCGGCAATCTCGCGAACCGCTTCCACAATCTCGGTGCGTCCGCCGTAGCTCAGCGCGAGAATCAAAGTGAGGCCGTTATTTTTTTCCAGCGCCGCCTTGGTTTTCTTGAGTTGCAACTGCACAAACTCGGGCAGGCGATAAATTTGCCCAATGACTTCCAGGCGCACATTGCTGCGATTGAGTTCGCCAATTTCGTTCTTAAGAAATCGCGCGAGATATTTCATCAGGGTATCGACTTCATCTTTTGGGCGGTTCCAATTCTCGACTGAAAAAGCGTAGAGGGTGAGATATTTTACGCCCGCTTCGCCTGCGGCCTTGACAACTGCGCGAACGGATTCGACTCCATTGCGATGCCCTTCGACTCTGGGAAGATGACGCTGTTTCGCCCAGCGCCCGTTGCCGTCCATGATGATCGCGACATGCCGGGGCAATGTGGCTTTTGCCTCCGGACTTAGTTGTGGCGAATGTGTGCTCAAAACTTAAACAAAAATTGTTTGCGCGCGCGCCGGGCCGACTGATGCGATGAATAATTTTGCGCCGGTCAATTCCGCGATGGCTTTCAAATACGTTCGCGCCTTGATGGGAAGGTCTTTCCATGTTTTGCATTTGTCGGTGGGAATTTTCCAACCGGGAAACTCAGCGTAAATCGGTTCGCACTTCGCCAACGCGGCGATGTCATTGGGAATATAATCAATCCGGGAGGTGCCAATGCGATAGCCGATACACGCCTTGATCACTTCAACAGTATCGAGACCGTCGAGATTGGTAACGGCCAGTTCGTCAATGCCGTTGACCATGGTAGCGTGACGGGTTGCGACCGAATCAAACCAACCGCATCGACGGGCGCGCCCGGTCGTCGCGCCAAACTCGCGGCCCATGCCATGCAGCAGATCAGAAATCTCGGCGTTTTCTGTCGGCAAAGGGCCTTCGCCCACCCGCGTCGTATAAGCCTTCATCACGCCGACCACTCGCGTCATGCGATTGGGCGCGACACCGGAGCCGGTACACGCACCGCCCGCCGTCGTGTTCGATGACGTGACGAATGGATACGTGCCGTGATCGATGTCGAGAAATGTTCCCTGCGCGCCTTCGAATAAAATTTCGGCTTTGCGCTGAGTCGCTTTATGCAAATAAACAACGGTATTGGTTACGAACGGTTTCAAGCGATCTCCCGCCGCGCGATAGGCCGCGTGAACTTTAGCGAAAGATAACGGTTTGGCTCCAAAGGCTTTCAGGACTTCGTTATTTTCTTTGATGCGTGTGCGGAGTATTTCCTCGAAGCGATCGGCGTTGACCAGATCAATCATACGCACACCGGTGCGCGCCGCCTTGTCGCCATAGGCCGGGCCGATGCCGCGTTTGGTCGTGCCTATTTTATTTTTGCCTTTGAGAATTTCGCGCTGCTCATCCAATTCGCGGTGATACGGAAAAACGAGATGCGCCGTTTCGCTGATGAGCAAATTGTCCTTCACGGCAATGCCCGCGCGCAGCAACCCGTCGATTTCTCCCACTAGATTTACGGGATCGATCACCACTCCATTTCCGATGACGCACGTTTTCTTTGGCCGGAGAATTCCCGAGGGAATCAAGTGCAACACATATTTTTTTTCACCGAGAAAAACGGTGTGTCCAGCATTGTTGCCGCCTTGCGTTCGCACCACGATGTCCGCCTTTTCGGTGAGAACATCAATGATTTTGCCTTTGCCTTCATCGCCCCACTGGGCACCGACTAAAATTGTGTTTGCCATAAAAGTTAACGGGTTCGCTCCAAATGTTGCGTTAATCCTGTGGCCCAAAATTTTGAGCCATCTCCACGCTATAGATGATACGAGCAAATGAAAATCCCCGAACAAATCGGGGGCGACAAAAATAGGAACCCTCAACTTGATTGGCAAGAATGGATTCCCACATGGGTTTGCCTAGGGCGCATCTTGATACTACCACTAAACAAGCGACGCGGATTTTCGTTTGGAGTTCCGCCTTCAGGCGGTTGGGTCTGACAAACTTGCGCCCCGAGCCGCCTGAAGGCGGAACTCCAAACGGGGGTGGTGTGATGCGCCAGGTTATCTAAAAAAATCTTCGCAAGCCTCGGCATTCCGGCCTTGCTACGGATCTGAAGACATGAAAATTATTTCGGGAAGATTCAATACACGAACCAACATTTTGTGTGTAAAATGCGTGAACGAGAATTAAAGGGTATGGAGAATAAATGTCCAAAATGCAGGTCAATCATTTACAGTCGGCGCAATGTTTTGTGCGGGGTTTGCGGCGAACGTTTACCTTCTCAGTTGCTTTTCTCAACCGAGGAACGTGAGGCTGTGGAACGTGAGATGGCGGAAATAAAACGGAGGGAAAAACAGGCTCGCGATTCGGAAAATGATTTTGGCGGGACCGGCACTTCCGACGGAGTTTGCTTCTAAATAACCCGGGCTTTTGTAAACTATCCAAACAGTGTTTCGCATGAACGCACAACTCATTTTCCGGTCAAACAGCGTGAAATGAACAGTAACTC
>JBDSYB010000329.1:0-14536 GCA_039925885.1 Verrucomicrobiota bacterium | reverse complement strand
CCGCTGCGCCGATTTCAAATCAATATTTGCGCTTTGGCAGCAGTCCGCGTGGCGGACAAACGCTGATTCTTGGCGCCAAAGTTCGCGCGCTCACGCAAGGCCGTTTCAACGTCAGCTTCGACGACATTCAAGCCGTTGCCCCTGCCGCGTTACGTCATCGTTTGATTTTAAATTTCGAAGGCGAAGCCGAAGGTGTCACCACCGATTTGATCGTCGCACAGATTTTAAAAGATGTCCCCAAAGATGCGATGGCAGTGGTGGCGTAGATTCGGCTATTCTTCAATCCAATTGTGGTCAAATTTTTAAAGGATTATGCGGGCTGCGAGGTGCGTTTAACGGAGGAGCGGCTAGAGCATATTTTGGAACATCCAGAAATGTCGGACATGGAGAACGCGTTAGAGCAAACTTTGCGTGACCCGCAAAAAGTTATTCAATCGAAAAGCGATGAATCTGCTGCACTGAATTATCGCTATTATTTTGGAACCAAAGTGGGCGACAAATGGTTATGTGTCGTGGTAAAGTATAGCGACGGCGATGCATTCGTGCTTACAGCTTATCTCACGGACAAACCAAAGAAAGGTGAACAATTATGGCCACTCCAATAAAAGTCTGGTTCGACAAAGAAGGTGATTTTCTTGAAGTTATTTTTTCGGACAAACCTGGTTTCATGCGCGAGACCAACAACGAGGCCGTCATGGAGCGCGTGGACGAACAGGGAAACATTCTTGGATTTTCCATTATGCAAGTCAGCCGCCGATCAAAGGAAAAACCGCTGGTGGCGGAGCTGACTTAATCTGAAGATGTGCCGAAACATGCGGAGGTGCTAACGGTGTGAGACTGTCTCAATACTTCGTTGTCCAATAGAAACTTCATCATGGCCGCGTACCCTCTGCATGAATCTCAAAACAATCCGCCTCGCCACTCTCATCGCGCCGCCGCTCGGGATGATTCTATTATGGCGTAGCCGGGAAATTCCGCTCAAGCGAAAGCTGCTGGGAACTTTCGGCATTATTCTTTTCTCGCTTCTCTACGCGGCTGGCATCCTCGCGATGCTCATTTATTTTTTTGGTTTGGAACTGGAATGGCGCGGCGGATTTCCTCCCGTGCCGACCTGGAACAAAACCTTGCCGGACTTTGCGGCCGTCGAAGTTGACCGCGCCCGAAAAAAGTCAGGGGCGAAGACAAATTCCGTCAGTGTAAAAACAACTTCTGCGTATTGGACAAATTTTCGCGGGCCGAATCGCGATGGACATTATGATGAAAAACCTATTCTCACCAACTGGCCTGCGAACGGATTACGTGAACTTTGGCGTCAACCGGTGGGTGGCGGTTATGCCTCGTTCGTCATTGCTGAAGGCCGCGCATTTACAATCGAACAACGCCGCGACGACGAAGTGATTGCCGCCTACGATATTGAAAACGGCGCGGAAATTTGGACGAACAATTATCCCGCGCACTTTGACGAATCGATGGGCGGCGACTGGCCGCGCGCCACGCCGACGTATCATCAAGGCAAAATTTTTTCACTCGGCGCGATGGGAGATTTGCGTTGTCTCGAAGCGTCGTCGGGAAAACTGATATGGAAACGCGATATTACCGCCGACGCGCACGCGCCCATTCTCACTTACGGAATGGCGTCATCGCCCTTGATAGTGAATGACAAAGTAATCGTGCAAGCGGGAGGGAAAAATTATTCGGTCGCCGCTTACGACAAAGAATCGGGCAAACCGTTATGGCATTCGCTTGATGACGAAGCGGCTTATAGCTCGCCAATTCTGGTTGAGTTAGCGGAGGAAAAACAAATCCTCATCGTGACCGAACATCGCGCCGTCGGGCTTAATCCCAAAAATGGAAAATTGCTCTGGAGTTTTCCGTGGGTCGTGAAGTTACAAAATCGAAATATCGCTCAACCTGTTTTGATGGGCGCCAACCGTTTCTTTCTTTCCGCAGGTTACGGCACCGGATGCGCGGCCGTAGAAATTGCAAAAGCCGGAGATGGCTTAACCGCGCGCGTTGTCTGGCAGAACAAAAATTTGAAAAACAAATTCAGCAGCTCAGTTTATTTCGACGGCTTTCTCTACGGGCTGGATGAAGATATTTTGGTTCGTCTCGATGCGAAAACTGGCGAGCGAAAATGGAAGGATGGCCGATATGGTTACGGGCAGGTTCTGCTGGCTAGCGGACACTTGGTCATTTTAACCGGCGATGGACAACTCGCTTTGGTTCAGGCGACGCCGGAAAAGCATGTCGAAGTGGCCCGCTTTCCAGCCATTCGTGGGAAAACCTGGAATTATCCCGCGATTTCCGATGGAAAAATTTTCGTTCGCAACGCCGTCGAGATGGCGTGTTTTGAAATTTCCCGGTAGCGTTATTTTCCCGTTGAAATCTAATCACGGAAAAAAATTGCACCGCACGCCCTCCAAAAATAAACTCGCCCCCATGAATTTCCGCAACGTTCGCCCGCTCTCGCCTTTGCCGCTAAAATTTTTGCTCTGCGTTTGTTTGGCTTTCGCGGGTCTTTGCGCGGAGGCCGCGAAATCAAAACCAAATATTCTCATCATTGTCGCTGACCAATGGCGCTTCGACGCGTTCGGTTACGCAGGTAATAAAGATGTTAAAACACCTCATCTCGATTTGCTGGCGCGAGAGAGTGTCAATTTCCAAAACGCCATTGTCAGCGTGCCGGTTTGTTGTCCGACCCGCGCGACGTTGCTGACGGGTCAACGCGCCTTGACGCACGGCGTTTTTCTGAATGACGCGCCGCTGTCGCCGGACGCGAAGGGTCTCGGTAAGGTGTTGAAAAACGAAGGCTACGACACCGCGTATGTCGGCAAATGGCATTTGAATGGAGATGGCCGTTCCAGTTTTATCCCGCGTGAGCGTCGGCAGGGTTTTGATTATTGGAAAGTTTTGGAATGCACGCACGACTACAATAATTCGCTTTATTTCGGAGACACACCGGAAAAATTAAAGTGGGAGGGTTACGACGCCATCGCGCAAACCCGGGACGCGCAAAGTTTTTTACGCGGGCGCGCGGAGAATAAAAAACCGTTTCTCTTCGTGCTTGCCTGGGGACCGCCACACGACCCTTATTTTTCGGCGCCGGAAAAATATCGCGCCTTATATGATGCGAAAACTTTGCGGCTTCGGGGAAATGTTCCACCAGAATTGGCGGAGGAAACACGACGGAAACTTGCCGGTTATTACGCACATTGTTCGGCTTTGGATGATTGTGTTGGCGACCTGTTGCAAACTTTGCGTGACACCGGCTTGGAGAAGGAGACGATTGTGATTTTTACATCCGATCACGGAGACATGCTGGGTTCCCACGGCTTGGCGAAGAAACAAAAACCGTGGGACGAAGCGATTCGCGTCCCCATGTTGTTTCGTTGGCCCGACACCCTGAAAGCGCGAACGCTCGACGCTGTTTTTAATTCCGAAGATTTTATGCCCACCGTGCTCGGTTTGGCGCGAGTGAATTTGCCGAAGACCATTGAAGGCGCGGACTACAGCAAACACATGCGCGGTGGAAAAAATCCCTTTGAAAGCGCGGCCTTGATTTCGTGCGTCGCGCCGTTTGGCGAATGGGAGCGGAGCAACGGAGGAAAAGAATTTCGCGGAATCCGCACGGAGCGTTACACCTATGTGCGCGATTTGGACGGGCCGTGGCTATTTTTTGATAATCAAACTGATCCCTTGCAACTCGCAAATCTGGTCGGGAAGGCGAGCAACCAAAAACTCGAGGCGAAGTTGAACGGCATTTTGAAACACAAGTTGCGCCAGACACGCGACGAGTTTCTGCCCGGAGATTTTTATGTTAAAAAATGGGGCTATCAAACGGACGCACGCGGAACGATTCCATATACGGATTAATTAATCCGCAAAAAAACGTGAACTCAATTCTCCCGCCTGACCTCTTGCGCCGACTTGAGCAATTTCAATTGCTCGCGGCGCGGCGCGCGAAAAGTTCAGCGCGTGGCGAACGACGGAGCAAAGCGCGCGGGCAATCTGTCGAGTTCGCTGATTATCGAAACTACACCGCAGGCGATGATTTTCGTTACCTCGATTGGAATCTTTACGGTCGCCTCGAAAAACTTTTCCTCAAACTTTACGAGGAAGAACGAGAATTACCTGTCCGCATTTTTCTCGATTGCAGCGAGTCGATGACGTTCGGTTCACCGCGCAAATTTGATTTCGCCCGGCAAGTCGCGGCTGCGGTTGGATACGTCGCACTCTGCGGATTTGATCGCGTGAGTGTTTTTGCTTTTCCCGAAAACGTGGACAACTCGGTGTCGCGCGGCGCACTGCGAGCGGTGCGCGGTCGCAAATCTTCCCTCGCCTATTTTCAAAATCTTTCCAAGCTCGAAGCAAAAGGTGTCGCCAATTTCAACGATTCACTTCGCCGTGGCGCGATCGAAGCGCGGCAAACTGGAATGGCCATCGTGTTGAGCGATTTTTTGGATCCGGCTGGATACGAATCGGGTTTGAGTGCACTTATCTCGCGCGGTTTTCACGTCAACGCTATTCAAATTCTCGCGCCGGAAGAATTAAGCCCCAACACATTCGGCGATTTGCGTTTTGTCGATTCCGAAACCGGGGCGATGCAGGAAGTGACGTTCGGAAAATATCGCCTGAAAAATTATCAGCAAACCGTGGAAAATTTCTGTCAACGCCTTCGGGAATTCTGCCAGAGCAGGGGAGTGAGTTTTTTCCGAGTGGGTTCGGATACTTCGCTGGAACAACTTTTATTGAACCAACTCCGCACTGCTGAAGTGTGGGGCTAGATTCAGCCATCTGGCCGATTTCCCGCCAAGTCGTCGGAGGCTCCGTTTCCGCTAATGAAAATCGTAGGAGGAACTTCCCGACACATTTTCATGCGATAGCCGTTCAATTTTCTGCGCCTGAATCAAGATCACGTTCTCCGAATTTTGTAATCTCCCTTCGATCAATAAAAACGATTCCTGCGTGATCACCAGCCGCAGTTTTTCAAAAAGTTTGGGCGCGACGATGGCGTTGCTCATGCCGGTTTCATCTTCGAGTGTGATGAAAACAAAACCTTTGGCCGTGCCGGGGCGCTGGCGGCAAATGACATTTCCGGCGATGCGAATGGTTTGCCCCTGTTTCGCTCCCGGCAAATCACAGGCGCGCCAAATATTTTCCAGTTCCAAATTTTTGCGGAGCAATGCCATTGGATGCGCGCCGGTGGTGAGATTCGTTCCGGCGTAATCGGCCTGAAGTCGTTCGGTGGGATTCATTGGGATAAGCGGACAATTGTTTTCAGCCCGAAAGTGTGCGGGTGAGAGAGCGGGAAAGTGAGTCGCCTGCCTTGCGAATGCGTCACTCTCCCTTTCTCCCTTTCTCCCTTTCTCCCTTGCAGCGGGAATTTTTGAAAAAGCAAAGAGATCATCATCCGGCAACTCTTTCTCCACTTCCCACAGCGCCTCGCGACGATGTTTGGCAAAATTATTTAACGCGCCAATCTCGGCCAGCCTGCGCAATTCCTCTTTGTTCAATCGCGCCCGCAATTTGAAATCGGCAATCGAGTTGAAATTTTCCCGCGCGCGTTCCTCCAGCATTTTGTGAGCGCGGTCTTGTCGAAGTCCTTGCACAATGCAAAAGCCGAGGCGAATGGAATTATCAGCTTCGATGGTGCAACTCCATTCCGATTTTCCGGCGCAGACGGGGCGGAATTTCAATCCATGTCGTTTGCCATCTTTGACAATCGTCGCCGAAGAATAAAATCCCATCGGCTGATTATTGAGCAGGCTGGCGTAAAATTCCGGCGCGCGGTGCGCTTTCAAATAAGCTGTCGCATAAGCGAGGTGGGCGAAGCTGATCGCGTGCGATTCTGGAAAACCGTAGAGCGCGAAAGAGGTCACCGCGCCGGAAACTTCTTCCACAACTTTTTGCGCATAACCTTTTCTTTCCAGCGCATCGCGCAGTTTTTTTTCAACCTTCCGCATTTTTTCCTGCGAACGATGGAAGCTCAAGGCGCGGCGTAGTTCTTCCGCTTCCGAAGCGGTAAAATCCGTCATCTTCATTGCCATCTCCAGCATCTGCTCTTGAAAAAGGGGCACGCCGAGGGTTCGTTCCAGCACCGGAATTAAATCCGGATGATAGTAGGTGACCGGCTCTTTTCCCGAATGGCGTCTCAAAAATGGATGCATCAAACCGCCTTGAATCGGACCTGGCCGGATGATGGCGACTTCCACCACGAGATCATAAAACTTTTCCGGCTTCATGCGCGGCAACGTGGCCATTTGCGCGCGACTTTCAATTTGGAAAACGCCAATCGTGTCAGCAGCGCGAATCATCTCGAAAGTTTTTAGATCGTCCGGCGGAAGATTTCCAAGGTCGAGCGGAGCGCCGCGTTCACGGGTCAATTCTATCGAATCCTGAATCACCGACATCATGCCAAGACCGAGAAAATCCACTTTGATAATTCCGAGTTGTTCGCAGTCATCCTTGTCCCACTGCGCGACGACACGTCCGGGCATCGACGCATTTTCCAACGGAACAATTGAATGCAATTGATCGCGGCAGATAATCATGCCCCCGGAATGTTGGCCGAGATGTCGCGGCAAATATTGTCCGGCAATCTGCTGGTAAAGCGTGGCGAAAGCGCGGGCGCGCGGATGTTGCGCGGGCAATCCGGCCTTCTCCATTTGCGCGACGAATTCGAGTGTGTGAGGAAAATCTCCGCTGGCAAAAAGATTGGAAAAGCGATCCAGAACGTCGTTGGAAATATTCAGCGCCTTGCCAATTTCACGGGCGGCGCTACGGCCGCGATAGCAAATCACATTAGCCGTCATCGCCGCGCCGTGTTTGCCGTAACGTTTGTAAACTTCCTGAATGACGCGTTCCCGCCGCGCGCCGCTCGGCAAATCAATATCAATATCGGGCCAATTATTTTTGCGACCTTCGCTGAGAAAACGTTCGAAGAGCGTGTGAAATTTCACCGGATCGACATTCGTGATGCCGAGACAAAAACAAACGGAACTGTTCGCCGCGCTGCCCCGGCCTTGCGCCATGATTTTTTCCTGCGCGCAAAATTCCACGATGTCCCAGACGATCAGAAAATATCCGGCGACACCGAGTTTTTGGATGAGCGCGAGTTCATTTTTAATCTGGCCAAAAACTTTTTCAGGAATTTTCCCGCCGTAACGTTTTCTCGCGCCCGCAAGTGTTTGCTCGCGCAAAAAGGAATTCGCATCGTGTCCGGCAGGAACAGAATACTGCGGAAATTCGTAACCTAGATTCTCCAGCGAGAATTGAAGTCGCTCGGCTAAACGCGACGTGTTTTCAACTGCTTCCGGTAAATCGCGAAAGAGTTCGCGCATCTGTTTTTCGCCTTTCAAAAAGCGTTCGCTGTTTTGGGCGAGCAATTTTCCGGCGGCGTCCAGATGCGTGTGATTTTGCACGCAACGAAAAACATCCATCGTTTGACGTCCGGCGGCGGTGGCGTAAATCACGCCGTTGGTCGCGAGCAAAGGCAGATTGTTTTTCGTCGCGAGTTCGACGAGTGCGTTGTTGATTTTTTCCTCGCCGCGAAGGTGGTGCCGCTGGATTTCCACGAAAACATTTTTGCGCCCAAAAATGCCGAGGAGACTTTCCAAAATGGTAGGAGCCTCGCTATCGCGTCTCATAGAAATGGATTTTACAAGCGCTCCTTCTTCATCGCCCGTCAGCGCGACCAGTCCTTCTGCGAACTCGGCCAATTCATCCCACGCTATTTTGCTTTTGGCTTTTTCACTGCGTAAATGTGCGCGCGTCAAAAGCCGGGAAAGATTCTGGTAGCCGGTTCGATTTTCCACCAACACGGGCAACACCGAACCATCTTCCATCGTTAATTCCGCGCCGACGATGGGCCGAATCCCAATCTCTTTCGCTTTCGCAAAAAATCGGGGCGCGCCATAAAACCCATCGCGATCACAAACGGCCATCGTGGGTAAATTTAAATTCGCGGCAACTTCCGCTAGTTGTTCGGGATGCGACGCGCCGCGCAAAAAACTGAACGCGCTCCGGGCATGAAGTTCGACGTAGCTCAATCGAATGCTCCTTCCAGAAACCAATCGCCGTCTTGTGTAAAGACTCGGAACAATTCGCCGGTGCTGGTTTGGATATCCCATTCGTCCCGCGCCCAAAGGGCTTCCGGTTCCCACCAATTTCCAGAAGATCGGAAAGGACCGCTGGCGTTTTTAATCACGCCGACAAATTTTTCACTATTCAACAAGGCGGGTCTGCCGCCGCGCATTTCGAGGAGGACGGGCAATGGCGGGCGAAAACGGCGCAAGCAAAGTGCCGCAGACTGTCGGTTGGCAGAAAAATCATGAAAAGTTAAATGTTTGGAAAATTCTCCACCCGGTTTCTGCCGACAGGATATTGGCAGCACTTTTTCCGCCTCAAAATTTACCGGTTCCATGCGAAATGCGTCGGGACGAAAACTGTTTTCAACAACCGGCGTTCCAACCCGGTCAGAGCCGAACAGGGAAGTGAGTTGAGCGAGCGTTTCGTAAAATTGATTGGGATCACGCAATGCCGTTTCAAACAAACCAAATTGAAAATGCTCAGGCTTGGCAGGTTTGGCGGCAAGATGGAGGGCGACGATTTGAGAATCAGTTTGCACGGTTTCGAGATGCGTTTGCAGCATACGAAAAAGCGTCTCGATATTTCGCGTCGGAGATGGAACGCGAAAACTGCGCTCCAACTTTTCTCCAGAATTAAGTTTGAGACTCAGTTGGATTTCCTGCGCGACGAAATAAAAAAGCTCCAGACGACGAGAAAGTTGTTCGATGAAGCGCCGCAAAATGAACAGCAAGGGTTGAAGCGTTTCGATCTCGTGCTCAAACTCCATCGTTTCCTCAAAAATTTCTTTTGGCCGGACAAGATTCAGAGGGCGAATTGTGTGGGCGGTGGCGCGCTCAAATAATTCCAACGATTCCGCGCCGAGACGTTCCGCAAGTTTATCTTTTCCAAGCGCGACAAAAGCGCCCAGGGTGCCGACGCCCCATCGTCCAAGAATGTTCAGAATTTCCGGAGGCGGCTCAATGGTTTCAATGGAAAGTGATGAAATAAATTCGTCCGAATTTTCGACGAAATAAAATGGCGACGCGATTTTTGCGGCGTGCAATGCCAGATCAGGATTCTCGGCAACGCCAACCTGGGCTCGAAAAAGCACCTTGCTGAATTGCGCGATAACCTTTTTCGCCCAAAGGTGAAGCAACGCGTTTTCGACCGTGGCCACAGACAATCCCTGCAAATCCAACGTGCATATTCCCGGCGCGGTGGCTTCGATTTTCGGTGAAAATGCGTTAGCGCATTCCAGCAAAATATTCATCGCGGCCTCTTCCTGGGCTTCGGATCGCGTTTTAATAAGAATAGTGGGGCAACGGGCCAGAGCTTGAGTCGAAGTTAATCCCGGGCAAACGCCAGTTTCCTTTGCGACGGCGGTTAGCTCGACGACTTTTTTAAGTTCCTTGTTCAGCAAGGCTACGGGGCGAGTCCATAACTCCGGCTCGTGCCGCAGCGCGGCTTGCAGAAAAAAATCAGGAATGTAAATGACGGCAAACATCAGCCTGCCTCCGCTCTTTTTTCTGGGGGTTCACCGAGGATCAAGCGATGTTGCGCCAGTTCTGGTTTTAATTTGGCGAGCAACCGTTGATCTTCCAAATCCACATCTTCCAGAGAAAATTGTCGGGTCAAGTTCAAGCGGATTTGCGCACAGGACACGATCGGTTGAGGTGTAATCGCCACAAAAATCGTGGGAGTTGTTTCCGCGATTCGTTGCAACCGATACCACGTTGTTGCAGGAATTTTGCGAAGTTGTTTCGCGGGATTCAGCGCCAGATCCAGCAAGACCAACGGCAAATTGCGGTCGCGCAAAATTAAATCCACCGCCTTCATCGCTTCTCCCGCATTTTTACAACGCACCCAGAGCAGGCGCGCCAGGGTTTCTGGCTGAAAGGCACTCGCATCGAATGAATCCATCCCATCAATCAGGGTGACAATTTGATTTTCTGCCGCCGCCTTTCTTAACAACGCCGCCATCAACAGAGCGCTGCCGGAATTTTTTCGTTGGTTAACAATTTCCACGATGCCCCCTTTGGGCAGCCCTCCGCGCAGAAGGTCATCAATGTGCGCGATGCCGCTAGGCCAAACCGCATTTGCTGAGGGGGCTTTTTCCGCAGAAAATCGTTTACCCGGAAATCTTTCGGATAAAAGCTGGCGTAGCTCGATTATGGTTTTTGAGGGTGGCATGGCGTTGGTGGCGTCCAGCAAAAATTATAAGAAACGCGCTTTGAAAAAAAACCTGAATTCTTTGACACGCCACCCTTATAGCTTTCTCGACGGACAAAGGCTGTCTAACCCTGACTTAATTTATTTTTTCCCCGGGGTGCTTCGGTTTAAAAATTTGGTTGATATAAGTGCCGAGGGAAATGGCATTCAGAAGGTCGCGATATTCCGTCGGTCTGACCCGGGAGTATTTGTAAGTGTCTCCATTGGTAAACTGGATTTTCAATCAAGCAGCCGGCAAGCCAACGAGCCTCAAATATATGTCGAAATGCGAAAGGTGAATGATTACGGTTTGCGCACTTAATTATTTTGAAATTTCTTTCGCCAGCCGCGTTCTGGTTCGCCGCGACAATTCCCGTCGTGATCGTTTTTTATTTGCTCAAGCGCAAACGCGTCGTGAAACTCGTTTCCAGCACGTTGCTCTGGCAAAAATTTCTCGCGGAAACTCAAGCCAATGCGCCCTTTCAACGACTGCGACACAACTGGCTTTTGCTTTTGCAACTGCTTCTTTTGATCCTCGCCATTCTCGCGTTAAGCCGTCCCTATTTCGCGGGCAATTCCAAAAGCGCTGGGTTGCGCGTGGTGATTCTTGACGCGTCGGCTTCGATGCAAAGCACCGATGTCTCGCCGTCGCGTTTTGAAAAAGCGCGGAGCGAAGCGCTGCGATGGGCGGACGGTTTAACCAATCAGGATCAAATGCTCGTCCTTGAAGCGGCCGCCAATACCGAGGTCAAACAATCCGCCACCAGCAATAAAGCAGCCTTGCGCCGCGCTTTGGAATCTTGCGCCGTGACCGATTCCACCACTCATTTGAAAGAAGCGTTGAAGCTCGCGGAAACGTTGACGCGCGACCAGGCCGACGCCGAGATTCATTTGTTCAGCGACGGAGCGGTGGGCGATTTAACCGAATTTGAAAACAAAGGTTTGCGCGTGGTTTATCATCGCTTCGGCGAGCGGGCCGACAATCTGGGCATCGTGGCGCTCGATGTTCGTTCCAATCCCGAGAATCCCAAACAGCGCGCGATTTACACGAGTGTGCAAAATTTTTCCACGAATGCGCATGAAGCCGAGTTAGAACTGCGCCTCGAAAATCAACTGGTCGAAGCGCGCGCGTTGAAATTTGCGCCGGGCGAAACCGTGCCGCAGATTTTCTTCGCGTCTCAGGCGCGCGATGGAATTTTCACGGTGAATCTAAAAGTGAAAGATGATTTAGCCGCCGACAATCAAGCGTCGATGTTCAGCCAGTTGCCGCAACCCGTGAAAGTTTTGCTCGTGAGCCGGGGAAACCGTTTTCTGGAAAAAGCTCTCCATGCCGCGGCGAACGTCGAACTTTCTACCGCCACCGATTTGAGTGACAACGCCGGCCAATTTGATCTGGTGGTGCTCGATGACATTCTGCCCGCGCAATGGCCGAAAGGAAATGTCCTCGCCCTTCACGTCGCCAACACGAATTGGTTCGAAGCCATTTCGAAAATCGAAAATCCCGCCATTGTCGATTGGAAAAACACCCACCCGCTTTTGCGCTACGTGAATTTCGACAACGTGCAAATCAGCGAAACGCTCGCCGTGAAAACGCCGACGTGGGCGATCTCGCTCGTGGACGCGCAACAAACCCCGCTCGTTCTCGCCGGAGAACTTGCACGACAAAAAATTGTTTGGGTTGGTTTTGACGCGTTGCAAAGCACCTGGCCGTTACGCATTTCATTTCCGATTTTCATTGCGAACGCCGTTGAATTTTTGAATCCCGCTTCCGCGAAAAACAGCCAACTCTTTGTTCGCGCTGGAGAACCGTTTCGTTTCGCCCTCGTGCAAAATGCGAGCAGCGCCGAAATCACTTTGCCCGATGGAAAGAAGAAACCGCTGCCCATTGATCCCGCCGCTCGCGAAATTGTTTTCGGCGACACGGCCAAGCAGGGGACATATCGGCTGCGCGTCGGAACAAACGAAATGGCGTTTTGCGTCAATCTACTCGATGCGACCGAGAGCAACATCAAACCGCGAACTGAATTGCAGCTCGGAAAATATTCCAAAGTGGAAGCGACCACATTGAAACGGGCAAACATGGAATTATGGCGTTGGATAGCGGGAATCGCGCTGGCAGTGCTGATGTTCGAGTGGTGGTACTACCATCGGAGGACAGCGTGAATAAAGAAATCAGAAAGGTAGGGCGCGTCACTCCGTGCGCGACGCGTGCTCAAAATTTACGAAGCTTTCGAAGTGGAACGCGTGCGACCCTTCATGCTCAGGGAACTGATCAGGTCCATGTCGAGAATTTGAATTCCTGCATCAGGCAGCGCGACGACAACTGTGCTTTTATCGCGTGTAAGAAGGACTTGTTCGAGGTGATCCACATCAACGGATTTACCATCAATATGAATGGTGAATCGGCGGAACGGTGTGTGTTTCAAAGTGGATTCAAAATCGGCCGCTTTCATGTTTTGAAATTACCACAGGGCAATCGCCACGCAATATTCATGTCAAAATTGAAATGAATCAGCCATCCGACAAAAAGGATCAGTGGTTTAAGGACATGATTGGATCACCGTATCTATTTCCTGTATTCGTGATTGTCGGCGTAGTACTCGGCTCGTCTTTAATGCTTCCAATTATTTCGTGGCTGAAAAGGAGCTCCAATTACGTCATCGTTTACACCTCTCAAGACCAAGTTTACGCCGAACCAATTTTCCAAGGATTCACAAAACAAACAGGAATCAAAGTCCGCGCCGTTTATGACAGCGAAGCCGTCAAAACCGTCGGACTCGTCAATCGTTTGATCGCTGAAAAAAATCATCCGCAATGTGATGTGTTTTGGAACAACGAAGAACTGCGCACTCGACAACTAGAGAAACAAGGCGTGTTGCGTGAAACAAATTCCTGGGAAGTATTTGGTTTTCGCAAACGCCAACTTGTCATCAACACCAACCAACTCACCAATCCAAAGTGCCCACGCATTTTGCTCGCACTGACGAACGCCGCGTGTCGTGGAAAAGTTGCGTTGGCATATCCAATGTTCGGCACAAGCGCGACGCACTTTCTCGCCTTGCGACAAATCCTGGGCGAATCGAATTGGGAAAACTGGTGTCGCGCACTCGCCGCGAACAAGCCCTTTCTCGTCGATGGCAATTCTGTCGTCGTGAAACTTGTCGGCAGCGGCGAAGCGTGGATTGGTCTCACCGATTCTGATGATGTGAAAGCGGGTCAACGGGAGGGATTGCCCATCCAGGGAATTGATCTCGGCCATCTCAATTTCTTCATACGCAATACCGTCACCGTTACTCGCAATGCTCCTCATCCCGCCGCCGCGCAAAAACTTTTTGATTATTTACGGAGCAGCGAAGTAAACCAAAAACTTTACGTTGCTGGAGCTATTGAAGGATATTCTTCTGGAGAGATTTACATCATGCCGCCAAAGATTGATTGGGACGATTTGTTGCGAACTCAGGAAACAGGAATGACCACATTGAAAGGGATTTTCCTGCGATGAACTCTAAAACTGTAGCGGCGGTCTGTGACCGCCGGATTTTTTCCGCCGCCATAGGAGCGCCGGCATCCTGCCTGCGCGTGTCTCGACTCGCAGGCAGGATGCCTGCGCTCCTATGATGAACTGGCCGCTTATCCAAAACAGTTTGCTCGTCGCGGGAATCACAACCGTTTTTTCCACGTTGCTCGGCATTTTTTCCGCGCTCTGGCTTGCAGGATTGGAAAGGCGATGGAGAAAATTCTTTTTAACGTTCGCCATTCTCACGCTTGCATTGCCTGCGTTTCTCGTGACCAATTGCTGGCTCGATTTGCTCGGACTTACCGGCATTTGGCGAAGCTGGTTGCCGTTGAACATTTTTTCACTCGGCGGCACAATTTGGATTTTGTCCCTTATGAATTGGCCGATCCCTCTCTTCTTCGTGCTCGCGTCGTGGCGGCGACTTGAGCAATCGCAACTCGAAATCGATCCGTTGCTCACTGGAAATTCATTGATAAAACTGCTGCTTATTCCCACCGCGAGAACCGACATCGTTCAAGCCGCCGTGCTGACGTTTGTCCTCGCATTGAACAATTTTGCTGTCCCAGCGATATTGCAGGTGAAAGTTTTTCCGGCGGAAGTTTGGGTGAATTTCAACACGACATTCGATTATCAATCCGCCCTGAAACTTTGCTGGCCGATGATTGCCGCGCCGCTGCTCTTACTTTTTCTTTTTCGCGAACGAAATGTTTTTTGGACGGCAAAGAGAAACGAAATTTCCGCAAA
>JBDSYB010000328.1:0-4341 GCA_039925885.1 Verrucomicrobiota bacterium | reverse complement strand
AACATAAAATCACGAACGGCGCGGCGAGGCCCAAACCGGAGGCGAGAAACATCAGCAGGATAATTGCCGGTGACTGTGTGAAAGCAAAACCGATTGCGCCCGCGAGAAAAGGGGCGGTGCAGGGAGTCGCGAGAACGGTTGCCAGAACGCCGTTGAAAAATGCGCCGGAGAAACCTTCCTTTGCGCTTATGTTTCCCGCCGCACCCATGACGCTGCCGCCCAAAGTAATTTCAAAAAGCCCAAACAAATTCAGCGCGACCAGCGTAATCAGGACGGTCAGCACCACGCGAAAAATTTGATTTTGCAAAGCCATTCCCCAATTCGCCGAGCCACCTGCTTTTTGAACGCCGATGGCGAGTCCCGCCAAAACCAGAAATGAAACCAAAACACCCAAGCCATAAATCAGTCCGAGAGTTTTTCCTCGTGTGGGAGATTCTTTGGTTTGATTTACGAAGCTCAGAACTTTCAACGCAATCACCGGCAGGACACATGGCATGATGTTAAGAATGAGTCCGCCGATGAAGGCAAAGAGCAGCATTGCGGCGAGAGATTTTTTTTCGGTCGCTCCTTTTCCGACAAACATTCCATTGGAACCAGAAGCGGAGTTTGCAGATTCAGATATTGCGGGAGTCAAAAAAATTTCATAACCAGCGCTGGGTTTTCCATTTTCGAGCCGAACGAGTAATCCCGAAATTTCCTTTGGCCAGACCGCTCCGGTTTTTTTAATTTCCTTTTGCAAACGGACAGAGCCGGCAGATGCCACCATTCTAGTTTGGCCTGAGATTTTTGCGGTCGAATTTGTGTAAGGAAAAAAATCCCATTCGCCGCTGCTCGAAATGTTTATCATCAAAGCACCAGTGGAATCGCTGGTATTTTCCAATGATGATTTGACCAAAAAATCCGTTTTATTTTGCGGCAATTTCTTTTGCGCCGACTCAATGAGTGGAAGATTGGCTGATGATTTGGAATCGTTTCCGATCGTCAACGTTGTAGTCACAGTTTTGTTTCCCAGCACGCAAACGGTTTCGCATTCCTGCCAGTTGACGTTGGCGCTGACGACTTTTTCGCCCGGAGAAATGGTCGCGGAAATTTTCAACGGTACCAGCAAGACTACTTCATTTTCAAAAACGTAGGTGATGAAAGTCAAATTTCCGGCGGGCAAAACATTTTTTTCTGGAATCGGCCATTGAATTTCGCCTGCCGTAATTCCTTCGGGCAAAGTCCACTCGATTTCAGTCTCCGAACCTGAATCGCCGGGATTTTTCCAGTAGGTGTGCCAGCCTGTGGGCATCTTCATTTTGACGGCGGCAAAAATAGTTTCTCCAGCTTTCGCGGAGTCGGCTGACAAAAGCAGATGCACTTTGGTTTGCGCGCCGAAAAGATTTCCGGCCACGAGCCAGCAGGTGAGGAGTGCGATGCGAATCCAACAGTTCATAAAAGAATAGATGCCTGAACCCGGAAATAATTTGAAACTATTTCGCAGGCTTCTAAACTCGGCGGCAGTGCAATCAACTTTTTTATGGCTCCGAACCGGTGACGAAGCATTTGCCGAAATGTTGAAGGCGATTGCTGCGGCCAAAAATTCGGTGCGCCTGGAAATGTATATTTTTACGGCGAGCGCGATTGCCGAAAAATTTCGCGAGGCGCTTGTGAACGCGGCGCAACGGGGAGTGACCGTTTATGTACTTGTGGACGCGCTCGGCTCGGTGACATTGTCGGATAGTTTCTGGACGGGTTTTCAGAAGAGCGGAGGACATTTTCGCTGGTTTAACCGGCTCAGTCACGGCAATTGGGGCCAGCGCAATCATCGCAAAAGTCTGGTGTGCGACGAAGAAATTGCGTTTGTGGGCGGATTCAACATCGCTCCCGAATATGAGGGTGATGGAGTGCGCGCAGGCTGGAGGGATCTTGGCGTTAAAATCACCGGCTCAATCGCCTGCCACTTGGCCGAGGCGTTTGATGAAATGTTTGACCGTGCCGACTCGAAGCAATCCACCCTTGCCCGTCTCCTCAAACCGCGACTACAGAAAACCGTCCGCGTGCCCAATGCCGAACTTTTGTTAAGCGCGCCGGGACGGATTCACAACCCGCTCAAACGCGCCTTGCGCCTCGACCTGCAACAGGCGCGAGATGTTCAGATCATTTGCGCTTATTTTTTGCCGACGTGGAGAATCCGGCGCGAGTTGCATCGCATCGCACGCGAAGGTGGACGGGTGCAATTGATCCTGCCGGGAAAATGCGATGTGGCGCTTTCGCGCCTGGCGGCGCGCAGTTTTTATCGCCGCATGATGGGGGCGGGCGTCGAGATTTACGAATATCAACCGCAGGTTCTGCACGCGAAAATGTTTATTGTCGATGATGTGGTTTACGCCGGTTCCTGCAATTTAGACGCGCGCAGTTTGCATCTAAATTACGAATTGCTGGTGCGGATGACGGAGCCGAAGGTGGTTGAAGAGGCGCGCAAGATTTTTTCCGGCGACCTGCCTCAGTGCGAAAGAATGGATTTGGCGCGATGGAAGAAAACGCGAAATTTCTGGGACCGGATCAAAGGGCGGTGGGCGCATTTTATTTTAGCGCGGCTCGACCCGTATTTTTCGAGGAAACAATGGAGGCTGCTGAGATAATCGCTGCTTGCCGGTAAAATCCTTCGCAACTAAATTCCCGCCATGACCATGCGGCAATTTTATGACTGGCAGACAGCCGGAGGCGGCGGAGATGTTCTGCTGCTGGTGCAGACGCTGGAACATCTTGAAATCCCGTGGTGTATGATCGGCGGATTGGCGGTAAACCATTGGTCAAAGGAACCAATGGCGACAGCGGATGTGGATGTGGTGATCGCATCTGAACGCATTGAAGAATGTGTGAAAGCACTGCGATCTGCGGGATTCACCGCTAAAAAGTTCAAGTGGTCAGTCAATCTCAAAGGCCAGTCGGCGGTTTCGGTGCAGATCAGCACCGAGGAAGTTTATCGCGAATTTCCAAAACGCTCCATTCCGGCGGATATTCACGGCATTCTGATGCGCGTGGCGAGTTTGAACGACACGTTGCGGGGAAAAATTCTGGCGTGGCAAGACCCGGAACGCCGTGCCAGCAAACGACAGAAAGACTTGCTCGACATCATGCGTCTGGTTGAAGCGCATCCGAAACTTCGCAAACTGCTACCGGCTGTTTTGGCTAAGAAAATCGAGAAATAATTCTGTGGTAGTGGAATCGATGCAGTGAAATAACCTCCGCACAGCCTGATCACTTTTTGTCAGTTTTTTGAAAACACGAATAACGTGACACGCCCCATTTGTCGTAGAACTCTCGGTCGCTTTTCTCCGTCGGAACAAAAATCCACTGCGTTTTGAATTTGCAAGTCTCCAAGCTGATTAGACGACGTTTTTTCATCATTCCTTCTTCTTTTGCAGGACTGAAAATAATTTGTTTGTCGGTGAGATTCCACTCGCCTGAAGCCTCGCCATACTTTCCCAGACACCCATGCCACTCGGTCGTATATTTCCCGTCTTTCATTAGGGTTAAATAAATATTGTAACCCGTCCCGTCGCCCCGATAGAAGTTACCCGCAATCGCATTCGCATCTGGTGGTGTTTCCGGCGTTCCCTTTTCGATTTCCGCAGCATCCGAGATTGCGAGAAAACCGAATATGAAAATTAAACAGGTCGGTAGGTAAGGTAAACAATGTCGCATTTTCATATTATGAACTGAGTTACAAAAACTATTTCGCCAATGCCACAAGGTACCGTTGCAACCTGGAAATTTCTTCCGTGGAATCCAGTTGGGTGTAAATCTGGTGAAGATTCGCACAGATGCGCAACAGGACGCGACGCGCGCTCACCGGAGCTAGATGACCTTCCTGCAAGCTGTGGTTGGTGTGTAGCAAATATTTTATGCAGTCCGCCTTCGTTAAAATTTTTCCGCGATTGAAAGCGTCAATGTAAAGTTCGTTTTTGCTCGTTTGAAACCGGCAGATGAAATGTCCCGGAAGCCCGATGCCGACCATCGGAAGTTTTAAGCGGCGGGAAATTAAAAGGTAAACGAGCGACAGGCTGATGGGATTTCCGGTGCGCCGATCCAACACGCAATTGATGTAGCTATTTTCTGGATCGTAATAATTTTCTTCATTGCCGATAAACCCTAGTTGCCGGAAAAGATAATCGTTGATGGTGGCGAGAATTTGCTCCGAATCGGCCTCCAGATCGGTTTGCTCGCGTAGATCTGAGGCAAGGCTATCGAGGATTGCCGAGTAGGCGGCGCGATTGATGTTCGGAAATTGTGTTTGGGCCAAAAGCAAAATGCCTTCCTCAATGTCGAAGTCTTCACCTTGATTTAGACAAAAGG
>JBDSYB010000327.1:0-6010 GCA_039925885.1 Verrucomicrobiota bacterium | reverse complement strand
GTCCGTCACTGACAACGAACGGCGCGCACGGAGTGACGCGCCCTACCAGCCCTAATCCTTGGCATCTGATATGACTGACCAACGCGTTTTTATTTCCGGTGGTTGCGGCGATATTGGCCGAGCCGTTGCCGCGCGATTTCTCAATGCTGGAGCCAGGGTGGTTCTCGGAGATTTGCTTCCGAGTGAAGCTGGTTCAAAAATGGCCGCTGCTCTCCATCCTTCAAAAATGTTTTACACGGCTTGCGATGTCTCCGCGCCATCGTCAGTGACACAAACATTCCAATTCATCGAAGCAACTTTGGGCGGATTGGACGTCGCGATTTGTTGCGCCGGGGCGGTGGCGAACGAACCTTTTCTAAAAATCACACCGGCGAAATGGAATCACACCCTCAACGTCAATCTCACCGGCAGTCTGCTCGTCGCCCAAGCTGCCGCGCAATTGCTGTTGAAAAATAAACCGGACGTAACGAATCGGCGTGGCAGCGTGATCTTCACGGGCAGTTGGGTGCAAAGTTTGCCGTGGCCGGAGGGGGGAAGTTATTGCACGAGCAAAGCCGGACAGGAAATGCTCATGAAAGTCATGGCGCAAGAACTGGCCGCGCACGGAATCACCTGCAACATCGTCGCCCCGGGAATTGTTTATGCCGGATTGAGCCGCACCATTTACGACCAGGACGAAGTCTATCGCCAACGAGTCGATCACACCGTTCCGCTGGGACGACTCTGTTCCGCCGAAGAAGTCGCCGGAGCGTTTCTCTACCTCGCGAGTTCTGATGGAGCTTACATCACCGGCACCAGCATCGTAGTGGACGGCGGTGCTTCGTTGGTTCGCAGAGATAAGTAATATTGCTCTAAGCCCGAACAATTTCGTCGCCGCGTGGACAACTATTTTTATGAGCGCCGTTAAATTCCAATAAATTTCAAAATGAAAAATAAAATTTTAAATCAAGTTACAATCTCGATGTGGGGAACCTGCGTCGTTCTATTTATCAGTGGCGTTTTCGCGCTCGCGGATGAACAGCCGAAAACTAATTCCATCGCTCCAACACCTTCAGCGGCGGCGCAAAAAATTCTTGAGAACATGGAAGTCACGCGCGACGGCGGGATCAATTTCTACACCACGCACAAAGGCAAACGCATCCGAAGTTTCGCCGTGACGCCGCAAGGTTCTCTGGTGGCCGGAGGTGTGTCGCGCCGGGATACGCCATTGACCAACGAACCGCCGGTGATTGATCCGGTGGACTACGACAAAGCTGGCGCAGGCGGCGGGCGCAGTTGGATTCATGATTTTTATTTTGGCCGCTATGAAAACGGGGAGGGACAGCCTCGGTTGCACACGCGAGGATTGATCATGTGGGGCAGAGGCGATTCGCCGGACATACAGATGGGAAGAACCGGGCCGGACAATGCCAAAACCACTTATGGCCCGGTCGAGGATACGGCGCCGGGAACCAGTCTTGGAAAAATCGTTTTCGTAAATTGGGGCGAAGGTGAATTTCAGGGAGACCTCGCGACGATCACGGCTCGCAACGAAACCGTTGCCACCAAATCCAAAAATCCCGGCAGCCTGCATTTCATGACGGCGGGGCCGTTCGATGGAACTGATGAGAAGCGGACGGCGACAGCGTGGCGCGACGGCATTGACCGGATGGTGATTCGCTCCAACGGGCATATCGGCATTGGCGATGAATTCAGTAATCCTCAGGAGCGCCTGCATGTGAAGGGGAACATTCGAGCGGAGGGCAATATTCATGCAACCGGCGACATCGTCGCTCAAGGCGCAAAGAAATTTGAAATCAAACATCCGCTCAACCATGAAAAAAAACTGTTTCACGCCGCCATCGAAGGGCCGGAAGCGGCGGTATTTTATCGCGGGGAAGGGCACCTCACTAATGGAAGGGTGGAAATTTTTCTGCCCGAATATTTTGAAGCGTTGACCCGCATTGAGGGACGAACGGTTATGCTGTCCAACGTGGACGGATTCGACCGGCTCGCAATCAAGCAGCAGTCGGGAAAACAAATCGCGGACGGACGATTCACGGTCATTTCGGACAATGCCGCATCGTCGCAAATTTTTAATTGGGAAATAAAAGCGGTGCGAGCGGACATCGCGGTGTTGCAAGTGGAGGAATGAGGCGACCGTCGCAAAGATTGAAATAAAAATGAAAAATAAAATTCAAGAGCGAGAACACAACACGGCAGGAGCGCAGGCGTCCCGCCTGCGAGTTGGTCAAGCGACGAATGAAATAGAAACACGCAGGCGGGACGCCTGCGCTCCAATCCAGCCCCGCCTCGCGACACTGATTTATTTGTCGGCGGCATTTCTCATTGTGAACATCACCACTCACGCCGCCGATCCCCAAACCACAATCCGCCTCAAGACCGAACACTTCGACCGCGATCCTGGTTGGGAAGGCCACAACAATCGCGTTGTGCCGAAGGTTGGTAAAATGGTGAAACAAGATTTCGGTTACAGCGCGACGCATTTTGCGGGCAAAGTCGCGGGCGAGTTGGGCGGCGTTATCAAACGTTCCACCACGCCCGCTTCGTATGCCGCAGAACTGAAGCCAGCCAAAACTCTCGACGATAAACTCACGGCGTCCGGCAGTTTCGCCATCACGGCTTCGCAGGGCGGCGCGGGTTTTTTCTGCGGGTTTTTCAACTCGCAACAACCCGGCGGCAGCGGACGCCCCATCGGTTCGCTCGGAATGGATTTCGATTTTGAACAAAGCGGAGGACGGTTGGCGGTGCGGTTGATTACGAGCGGCAACAAATCGTGCGGCACTTTCATCACTCCCTATTTGCCCGGGAAATTTCGGCCCACTCCAATCAAAACCGACGGCACAAAATATCACTGGACGCTCGACTATGATCCTCATGCGGCCAGTGGTAACGGACAATTTATTTTCACGCTCACGAGCGAAACTCACAAAACGCAAAATTACAGTTCGCTGCCCGATGCCGCCTCGGAAAAGGAAGCGCTCGCTCGCTTTCCAAATACCACGACGTTCACGGTGAATCTTACACCCGGCTTTCGAAAAGAAGGCGCGACCTTCGATCGTTTCGGTGTGCTGAACATGATGAAAGCGGGCGGCACGGCCACGATGTTTTTTGACGATTTAATATACAACGGCCAGACGCAGGATTTTTCCAAAGACCCGAAGTGGACTGGAGTGGGCAATCGCAACACTTTTGAAGATCGAGAACAAGTTGGCGCGCACAATTTTGGTTTCAGCGAGAAGACGAGTTTCGCAGGTGGCACACCGGGAGAAGTCGGCGGCGGCCTCTGGCGAAGCGGCGATTTTGGTTACTACGCGGATCGAGTTGGCCCACTCGACTTGGAACAACGCCTGGAAGCACGCGGCAAAGTGAAGCTCGTCACCGCCGGTCCCGATTCCGATATGTCTTTGGGCTGGTTCAACAGCGCAGCCAAGGATAGCAAGGAGGAGGGAGACGCAAAAAACTTTGTCGGCATACATGTCGGTGGGCCGACGCGGATTGGTCATTATTTTATTCCCCAGTTTGCGAGTGCAAAAGGAACGACCGGCAGGGTGGATAATGGCCCAATTCTCACGCCCGGAAAACTTTTTGACTGGTCGCTGGTGTATGATCCCGCCGCGAACGGTGGCTTGGGCGAATTGCGCGTGACACTCGGCAACGAGTCCGCGACGCTCAAATTGAAGCCCGGCCAAAAAACTGAGGGCGCGAGTCTGGATCGCTTCGGCTTGTTCACCTCCACCGCTGGCGGTCAGATGGTGAAAATTTTTCTCGACGATGTGACTTACAGCGCAAGCGTGGCGAACAAACCGTGAACCTTAAATTTCAAAATGAAAAATAGAATTTCCAATCAAGGTTGCGGCGCATCGGGGCAAACGAATCTGAATCGCGCGACCATAGCGGCAGGAGCGCAGGCGTCTCGCCTGCGAGTCGAACGAGTAACGAGCGAAATAGAAACACGCAGGCGAGACGCCTGCGCTCCTATGCTGCTTGCCGTCTGGTGCTGCGCCTTTATTTTCTCCGGCGAAATTTCTACGCGCGCAGAAGAACAACGGAAAAATAATTCATCAGAAAACTCTCGCGATGCCACGCCGATTCGCCTTGGCGTTGGCCCGCATTTGTTTATCGACGATTTCCTGATTGAATCCAGCACCAACATCCAGCGCGTGCTTAATTCGCCCTTGCGCGATCCGTCCTTGCCCAATCCTGTTGTAACCGGACCAGAAGATAAAAACTTCCAGCCGTTTTTCACGGTCGTGCGCGATGCCGTTACCAAACGATTTCGCATTTGGTATGGAGTGCCCGCCAAGCCCCTGGGCGGTTCTCCTTCGCGTCTCGCCTACATGGAGTCCGACGACGGAATTCATTGGCAGCGACCGCATCGCGTGCTGGAAAATCCCGGCGGGTTGGAGGTTCGTTTCGGCGCGAGCGTTATTGATGAAGGCCCGAATTTTCCGGATCTCACGCGGCGTTTCAAGTTTGGCTGGAACTGGGGAAATTTTAAAGCCGCCGCGCCCGTCGCATCCGACGCTGGATTGATGATCGCCGTATCGCCGGACGGTTTTAACTGGACGCCGCTTTTAACAAATGCGCCAGTCCTTCCGCACAATCACGACATCAACAATATTTTTTACGATCCAATCCGAAAGCGTTACCTCGCCACCGTATCGAATCTTGTGCCGACTTCCGACGGGAAAGGAAAACGCCGCCAGCCATCTCAATCCTTCAGTTCGGACTTGGTGCATTGGTCTGAGCCGTGGCCGGTCATCGTGCCGGATGCGCAGGACGAAGGCGGCGATCAATATCAATACTACGCGATGAGCGGCTATCTCGCGCGCGGCGGATTGCTCATCGGTTTCGCCAAAGTGTTGCGGGACGATTTGCCTGCGAATCCCGGCGAAAATGTCGGCGGAATTGGCTATTCGATTTTGACGTGGAGTCGGGACGGCGTTCACTGGCAGCGCGACCGCACCCCGTTCCTCCCCCGCAATCCTGCCTCCAACACCTGGGATCACGCGATGTCGTGGATTGATTGCCAGCTTCCGGTCGGCGATGAAACGTTTATATATTACGGCGGCTACGCGCGCGGGCACAAGGTCGAGCGCTGGACCGAGCGGCAAATCGGCCTGGTGAAAATGCCACGCGACCGCTACGTCGCGCGCGAAGCCAGCGCAGAGAAGGGAATGATAACCACGCCACTGGTAGAGTTGGGCGGCAAAACTCTGACGCTCAACATCAATGCGCGCGGCGGCGAAGTTCGCGTGCAAATTGTGGACCGCAAAAACAAACCGATCAAAGGCTTCGCTTTCGCTGATTGCGAAGTGATTGAACGCAACGGCGTCTCTGAGCGGGTGCGTTGGAAAAAACATTCCGATCTTTCATCGCTCGCGGACAAACCGCTCAAGCTGCAATTCCAAATGCGCGCCGCGAAACTTTATGCGTTTCAAATAGGCGAGTGAATGCGGGGAGGCATATGCCAAAATCTGTTTCGTCGCAAAGCGGCGCGCAGATTTCCAATTCGCGCATTTACTGCGCGGAGATGTGGTGCGCACCGAAATTTTATGCGTTTCCAGTTGGCGACTTGCTTTGCGCATGAATAAAATCGCGCATGCTTATGCGTAGAAAAAAACTGGCCGGAACCGGACAGAGGGTGAACCATTCCGGAATCGATTTGTTGCCCGCACCAAACTACTGACCATTCAATTCTAAATGAACAGACGCAATTTCCTCAAACGTGCGGTGGTTGGCGCTGGCGCTTTGCCGTTCGGTTTCAATGCATTAGCGCAAAATGAAAAATCAACCGTTGCGCCGCGAAAATTAATTCTCGGTTCGCCACTGACGCATTCGGATTGGATGTTGAAACCAAATGTGGCGTGGGGTGAAGAGGGCGTTCGTCACATGCTCGATATGTGCAAAGCGGCGGGCTGGTCCAAAGTTTACTGGCGCGTATTCGACGGTGGACGGGCTTGTTATAACAGCAAATTGCTTCGCCCGATGGGCAAGTGGGACGACG
>JBDSYB010000326.1:0-20174 GCA_039925885.1 Verrucomicrobiota bacterium | reverse complement strand
TCTGGCCACTCGCATATCGAAAAATGACGCGGTAACTTTTCACCCGCAATCTCCAGAAGCCTTCTAAGTCCGCCTGCAAGCTCTTGATGTCACCTTTTTCTTTAGCGAGATCTTTGATTGCGAGCGTGAGCAATCGCCGTGGTTCAGGCGCCAAGCCTTTTGCAAAAGCTACGACTTGTTCCGCCAATTCAATCTTCATCGAGAGCGGATAATGGCAAATATTTGGTGCGCCCCGCTTTGGCATCTCGAATGGCTTTCATCGCTTTCGGATTCGACATCAATTCCAGGGACTCAATGAGCGATTCCAATCGTTCTTTGGAAATTAAATAAGCAATTGTCTCATCGCGCCGCGTGATGGCGATGACATGATCTTCCGCTTCCTTCAAAACACGCGGCAAGTTCGATTGGGCTTTGGAAACGCTGTAGGCCGTTTTCATACAGAAAAGCTATACGTGCTTTCGCGGAAGTTGGCAATCTGCGTGAAAACGATGTTAATACTAATTTATATCGGACAAAAAAATTTCGGATTCCGACCAACAGCGGCAGCCTATTGGATGAATGAACGAGCGGCAGTCTGATTTTGGGTGGTTGCAGCAATTCGCCCGGGCGAGAAATCAAAACGCCTTCCGCGAAATTGTGCGACGGCACATTGATCTCGTTTTTGCCACGGCGTTACGCAAGGTCGGCGATGCGGGCGGCGCGGAGGAAATTTCCCAAAACGTCTTTGGCATCCTCGCGCGCAAAGCGTGGCAATTTGCCCCGGACGATTCTCTCCCCGCCTGGCTGCACAAGACAGCTCTGCTCGAATCCAAATCCTGGCTGCGCGGCGAACTGCGTCGTCGTCGTCGCGAACAGACTGCGGCTGAACTGGGCACCACCATGAAAACTTCTGATGAACATCCGGCCTTCAGTCCGCTCGTCCCGCTGTTGGATGAAGCGTTGCTATCGCTCCGTGAAAACGACCGCGCCGCGCTTCTGCTGCGTTATTACGAAAACCAGTCTCTGCGCAACGTCGGTGCCGCGCTTGGTGTGAACGATGATACCGCGCAAAAACGCGTCGCCAGCGCGCTGGAAAAGCTGTCGCAATTTTTCCAACGGCGCGGCTTCAAGACGGCGACCGTAGCCGCAACAACAACGGCACTGCAACACTCCGCCACTTCCGCTTCGGCAGCGACAGTCTCCGTCGTGTCAAACTTTGCATTGCAAGCCGCGCCGCCCGGGTTCGTGGGCTTGAGCGCATTGCTAGCGCGCTTCGCCAGTTTGACAAAAGTGCAAACGGCAGTGGTTTGTGTGGCACTTGCCGCTGTTCCGGTAGTTTGGAAATGGGAAAAATCTCATGCAGCGGCGAAACAAATAGAAGTGTTAAAGTCTAAATTTAACACTCTACAAGATGAGCAAGAGCAAGCGGCAATCGAAGTAGAGCGACTGCTGTCTGAATCTTTAAGGCTTAAAAAAAGGCTCTCTGATGCGGCTTTGAATCGGACACGCGACGAGGAAGTCCGCCATAAACTGGCGAATTTGAAAGCGAGCAGTCGAGCTTTGCTGACTTCTGAAAATTATCGCTGGCCGGACGACCTGCCGTTTGTGCGCGTTCCAAAATCGGCGTTAGCATCCATAGTGGTAGCTGGCGGACCAAATACCCCGGAGAGACTTTCAACCAAGGTAAAACAGTTCCTCGATTTAAGTCCGTCGGAACGCGAAAATGCGCGGCAAATTTTCTCCAACTATTTCAGCGAAATTGACCGCCTCATGGAGACGAGCCTCTACGAGACCAATCGAGCGATGAGCTTTTCCCTTCCCGCCGAAGCCGAATCCAAAGTTTTTGTTCTGCTGCCGATGGGTGAAAAGATTCGCGCGGGGCTAAAACAACTCTCTGTGGATTTGGAATCCGCGTTGGGAAGTGATCGTTGGGCGATGGTCAAGCCGGATTCGTTTGAGTTCGCGCATTACGAGCAAGTCCGGTTGTTGGGATACACGCAATACGCTTGGGATCAGACACAGGAGGTTGCGATTAATATTTATGCAAATGTCGGTGGTGAACCAAAAGTTAGTTGGATGGCAAGTGGAGGCGCGGGAAGCAGCCAGATGCTGCTGCGGTCCTTTTTGCAAGGCGGCTTGGCGAAATCATCTCCCCGCCTTTCAATATTCATCTTTGACCAAGGGCCGCCCAGGCTGAATGAACGTGTCGAAAAGTGGGTGACCGAAGAAGCCGGGCGCCGATTAAAAACTCCAGTAACCCCATGAAAAAAATAATTTTCGCATTGGCGGTCTTTGTGATCACGGGCATCGGATTTGTAGCGTTGAGCAACGTCAGTAATCGCCGACAACAACAACTCAATACTCATCAAGCAGATTGGTTGGTGCGAAATCAGCAATTAGATCAAATACAAGCGGAGCACGCCACGCTGGCAACGCAAGTCCGCGATCTTAAACGCAAACTGCAGAGGAGCCTTGGCGCAACGCCCATTGATCCAGGGTTGGCGGAGTTTCTTTTGAGCAACGACATCAAGCTTGCCACACCGGAAACACAGGAGCGGATTCTGGCGAATTTTGGATCGGGTGAGAATTCCTCGGACAATTATGTGCTGGTCAGCAAAGCCGCACTCACAAACTCCGTCCTAAAGCCGCTAAAGAATTTTCCCAATACAGAGAAGCTAACCGATGCCGTCCGTGGTGTTCTCGCTATCACTCCCGAAGAACGACAGTCCGTCGAATCGATCTTTGCTGAAGCCTTCGACGCGCTGGGCGATTGGGCCAAAGCAAATGTGCAACGCGAAGCGGAATCGGGAGACATGCTGGCGCGTTACACCATCCCGGCTGATTCCGCCTTTGCACAGATGCAGACCAATAAGCTGTTCTCGAACATCAGCGCAGTCATCGGAGAAGAACGCGGTGAATTGATGCGCAAATTTTTCCAACATAATCGAATCTACTCGGATGGGGGAATTGGTGACGGCACAAACATTCTCTCAATTCACCGCATTTCTGCGTCGCCCGGATTTGGTTATCGAGCCGGGCGGAAATGGGATCGGTCCGAAACCATCAATACTTATCCCGAACCAATCAAGCCCAACAGATTTCCAGCCGCTTTCCGCTTTATTTTTCCCGGCGGTTGGGAGGAGCTGGCGCAACGCGAGGGCTGGGAATTGCCTAAGGATTTCCAAGAGAAGAAGTAGCAGTTTGAAAAAATAAATTTCAGCCCACCAACCGCTGACACTCCCCATCCATCAAACGCAACGCTTCTTCAATCACTTCATTTTTTACGTCAAGCACAGGTCGTAGGCGAATCGATTTTTCGCCGCAACGAACGACGAGCAATCGGAGTTCGTAAGCACCTTTCCAAAATTGATCGCGCATTTCGCGAGTTGGCAAACGGGCACGCGTTGCGCTTGCAGTGAACCGCCCCACGCGAGCAGGAGAAAAATAATGAGGCGCATTGGAATAAAAAATTTCAATTTGCCAACTTTGACCAAAGCAAACCTGTTTGTGTTCGCTAGAAACACTTTCGCATTAGAAGCATTCCCGCCAACGGTTAGGAAATCCAATGGCGCGGCGGAAACGCTGTTCCCTTCATCGAGTTTGCGTTGGCGCAGTGATCGCTCGGCGAATCGACGCCATCGGTGCGGAGTCATCGAATTTAATTTCTTTTCCGATTTTAATGAGGCCGAGATTTTTCCAGAGTGCGGGTAAATTTACCTGGACCGGAGTGGCTTTCCATTGATCGTAAATCTCGCGCAGCACGGGAACTCCGCTGGCGCGATCACCGATTTTCAAGGCGCGCTCAAGTTCCCATTCCTCCGTGATATTTCCTCCGGCCTCAAGGATCGCGCGCAACGAATCTTCCAGTCCTTTGCGATTCCTGGTTCGTTGTCGGATTTCGACATCGGCCATCAAACAAAATAGCGCGCCACCCCAATAAGTGCGGCCCCAGGTCGGCGTTAAATCCAATCCGCGATCTCCGGGTTCGGGCAAACCTTTCGGCATCCCTTTGATCATATCACCCCAAAGTTTTTCGGCGGCGAGATTCCCTGCTTTAACCCGCGCAATAGGCTCGACGTAAGTCGCCAGTCCTTCTTCGATCCAATGATGCTTTTCTGCGACCGTTGGAAACGCGAGATGCACCATTTCGTGAGTCATTTCCCAATCGTTGGAAAAAGTGGCGGCGCTGCTAGAACGGCCTGCAGCAATTTTGATTCGGGCACCGCGCCACCCAAACGTCTCGCCAGAGCTGATACCTTGCCCGTCTTTTAATTCAACTTGCATCTCAACACGTTGAACCGGGAATTGGCCGTAATACGATTCCACGGCCCTGGCGGAATTCGTGACCCATTGCAGCAGGAGTGGTCGCAGATTTTCCGATGGAACGGAGGTAAATACCACCGTCAAAGTGGCATTTTCTATTTTTAAGGAATGCTTTTCCGCGAGAGCGTCAACCGGACTCTCTATGAAAAAGAAAACCGTTGCGGCCAAAGGTAAAAAATAAACGGAGCATTTTCGAAAGCAAGATGAGTTCAAGTTTTTCATGCAGGTATTGTCTCCAAGCGTTGCAATCTACCCCAGTTGTGCGATGAAACCAGAAACCTGCCGGCGTTTGAAAAACAACATTTGCTAGAAACGCCCCGCTCAGGCAACTCCACTTAGCCGCAACCATGGAGTCGGGAAAAATTTAACCACGTAAAGGGGTCGGTTCTTGGTATTGGCTACTCAAACAATCATTCAGAGCAAAAAAAGATAATTTCAGCCTGCCAGACGCTGACATTCGCCATCCATCAGCCGGAGCGCTTCTTCGATGACTTCGTCCGTCACGTCGAGCACAGGCCGGAGACGAATGGATTTTTCACCGCAACGAACGACGAGCAGGCCCAGTTCGTAAGCGCCTTTCCAGAATTGGTCGCGCATTTCGCGAGTCGGTAAATTGAAAGCTAAAAGCAAACCACGCCCACGAACGGCACTGATAGTGTTTGGATATTTTTTCGCCAACGCTTCGAGGCCAACTTTGAAAACGTCGCCTTTGATTCGAGCGTTTTCGACGAGCTTCTCTTCCTCGATGATGCGGAGGTAGTGCGTCGAGCGAACGTAATCCGTAAAATTTCCGCCGAACGTGGAATTGATGCGGCTTGGCAAACGGAAAACATTGTTCTTCACTTCGTCGAGACGCGGCCCCGCCATGATGCCGCAAACCTGAGCTTTTTTTCCGAAACACAAAACGTCCGGCATCGCGCCAAAATGTTCGCAGCACCAATTTTTCCCAGTGATGCCCATGCCGACCTGCACTTCGTCAAAAATCAGGAGAATGTCGTTTTCATCACAAATTTTGCGCAGCGTTTGAAACCATTCTTTGCGGAAATGAACGTCGCCGCCTTCGCCTTGCACGGGTTCGATAATGATCGCGGCGATATCAATTCCTTTTCTCAAAATGACTTCGCGAATCTCTGCTTCTGATTTTTTCTCAGCTTCAGCGACAGATTTCGTGCGCTCAGTTTCAGGCAAAGAAAAATCAATTCCCGGCGCGCTGACTCGCGGCCAAGGAAATTTTGCGAACAACTCCACCTTGCGCGGATCGGTGTTGGTCAAACTCATGGTGTAACCGCTGCGACCATGAAACGCGTTTTCTAAATGCAGGATTTCCGTGCCGCGTTCGCCTCGTCCTGCCGCAAGATTTTTGCGAACTTTCCAATCCATCGCGGCCTTCAAGGCGTTTTCCACGGCAGCCGCGCCACCTTCGATGAAAAAATATCTTTCCAGTGGCGGCAGACCCATCACGCGCGCGAACGTGTCCACGAACATCGCGTATTGCGTGGAATACATGTCGGCATTCGCAACTTTGATTTTGGCGGCGGCGAGCAAATCCGCTTCCACTTCCGGTTGATCAAAATGCGGGTGGTTGTAGCCGATCGGTTGCGACGCGTAAAAACTGTAGAGATCGATAAATGACCGGCCACTAGGCGCATCGACGAGGCGCGAGCCTCGACTTTTTTCGAGGTCGATCACGATTTTGAACCCATCAACGAGAATATGTTTTTCTAATTCGGCAACGACTTTGTTCGGCGCAATATTTTTTGCGGGGTTACGATCTGGTTTCGACACCGGTTTGTAAATTTTTTCCAAAGCCTCCATAAAATCGTCTTAAACGTAGGTAGGGCAAAAGGTTCGTTCAAGACAATTGGATTTGGAGGGCAATCGCGAACTTTCTAGCAGTCGTTTCACCAACAGCGAATCCGTAAAATTGAAAAGGGATGCCAAGGAGGCACAGAATAGATCAGGCGAAACAGGCTCCGATCAATCCTGTCCACCAACCTGTTTATCCCCGTTAAAAAATTTCTGAAATGAGTTCTAATCAGCCAGCGCAGCGGTCGCAGCGCGGCAGTGTTTGATAAACGTTTCTTCGGCCAGATTGAGCCGATGTCTGCGCCAATAAAAAACTCCCCAATTGCGTTTGAGCTTTCGTTTGCCCAGTGGCAAAGCCACCAGGGAACCCTCTTCCAATTCCTGGCGCGCGATCCACGGCGCAAGGATGCTCACACCCAAATCCAGTTTCACCAGTTCCTTGATCGCCTCCATGCTGCCCAATTCGATCACTGTATTGAGCACCATTTCTTCCTCGCGAAAATATTTCTCGACCATGCGAAATGTGTAGCTTGCTTTGTTATAGAGCACGTAATTTTGTTTGGGAATTTCAGCGCGCACGATGGATTTTCTTACGGCCCAGGGATGTTGCGGGCTGCAGAGAAAAAAAAGTTCGTCGATGAACAACGGATGAAATTCAAATGGCTCCTCTTTCTCAGGCTCCAAACCAATTGCCAGATCGATTCGATTTTCATGCAAGGCCGCAACCGCATCCATGGTGTCGGCGGGTTGAAGGACAATCCCGTATTGTGGAAAACTTTTCTTAAATTCTCCAAGCACCTTCGGCAAAATATATTGGCAGGCGGTCGTGCTCGCGCCGATGCGCAATCGCCCCACGCCCCACTTGCCCAGTTGCTGCAACGACGCGCGGGTCGCTGCCATCTCCTCCAAAATTTTTTCGGCGTGATGCAATAATTGTTCACCCGCCTGGGTGAGAAGAATTTTTTTGCCCACGATGGATAAAAGTTTGCACCCCGCATCTTGTTCCAGAGCCTTCATGGCGTGACTAATTGCCGACTGAGTCAAATGAAGTTCTCTCGCGGCAAGCGTGAAACTCCCTGTGCGCGAAAGGATGGCAAAGGCGCGAAGCTGCCTGCTGTCAAGGGGAAAGCTCATGGATGAATTGGTTTCATATCAAACATGAAAACAATTCGTAGCATTCATCGGGCCTGTTTGAATTCTTGGCATCTGGAACGCTAGACGGTTGTTCGGGAGTGCGCAGTCTTCTGGCGCTCTCTTTCACCGCAAAAAAATTAATAACCGCAGAACCAGAAAAAATTATGGACTACGTAAAACCAATTGAGGTCATAAAAAACATGCTCGTCGCGGGCGAAACAAAAGCAAATCTCTCCATCAAAGATTTGTTAATTCGCGGATTTCTTTCCGGCGCGTTGCTCGGTTTCGCCACCAGCCTCGCCATCACCGCGTCGATGCAAACGAACACGCCGCTGGTCGGCGCGCTCGTTTTTCCGGTTGGCTTTGTCATCATTGTTTTACTCGGCCTCGAACTCGTCACCGGAAGTTTCGCGGTGGTGATGGTTGCGGGAGTGGACGGGCGCAGCCGCTGGTCACAAGTTTTCTCGAATCTCTCGTGGGTTTTTCTCGGCAATCTCATTGGCAGCATTGTTTACGGCGGAATGCTTTACGCCGTTTTGACCAGCGCTGGCTCGGAATTTCCATCCGGCATCGCCGCGAAAATCATTGCCGCCGCCGAAGCCAAAACCAATGGCTACGCCGCTCATGGCACCGCCGGAATGATCACGGTTTTCACCAAGGCGATTTTGTGCAACTGGATGGTTTGTATGGGCGTCGTGATGGCGATGACGTCGCAATCGACTGTGGGAAAAATCATGGCGATGTGGTTGCCGATTTTAATTTTCTTCGGCCAGGGCTTTGAACATTCGGTCGTCAATATGTTCCTCATTCCAACCGGAATGATGCTGGGCGCAAAAGTGACTTTCGCAAATTGGTGGATGTGGAATCAGATTCCCGTGACGCTCGGAAATTTCGTCGGCGGTTTTGTATTCGTTGGATTATTTCTCTACTGGACGTATCGCCCGGCAAAAGAGAAAACCGCGCCCGCTATATCTCCGGCTACGGCGAATATTCCTGCACCAACGGTCGCCGAAGAATTAGTTCGCGCCTGATTAATTTTAAAAAAAAAATCATGCCTGCGCTAAACGCCACTTCTGAAGTTTCCGCAGGTTTCACTACGGAACAAAAAGAATATCTCGCCGGTTTTTTGGAAGGAGTAACGCGGCGCGGATTGCCGTATGTCGGCGCGACCGCGACCGGGCAATTCACTTCCGAACCGGCGCACGGCGGAGAAAATCTCGCCGCGCCAAAAGAGGAAAATATTTTCGGCACACCACTGGCCGACGTGACGAAACAAGAGCGTTGGAAACACGAGGAACATCCGCTCGACGGCTGGGATCGCATTCTCGTACACGCCGACGCTGACAAATTTACTGACGATGAAAACACGTATCGTTTTCGCAACTTCGGTTTGTTTTACGTTTCGCCCGCGCAAAATAGTTTCATGTTGCGTTGCCGGATTCCCGCCGGTGAATTGACCGCGCTGCAACTCAAAGGACTGGCGGAAATCGCCGATGATTTTGGGAATGGAAAATCGGCGATCACCACGCGTTCAAATCTTCAGATTCGCGAAATCGCGCCACGTGATTTGGTCAACGTGCTCACGCGATTGCAATCACTTGGTCTGACTTCGCGCGGCAGCGGCGTCGATAACGTCCGAAATATCACGGCGTCGCCCACAGCCGGATTTGATCCACAGGAATTGATTGACACACGGCCATTCGCCCACGCCTTGCATCATTACATTTTGAATCATCGCGATCTCTACGAATTGCCGCGAAAATTTAACGTTTCGTTTGAAGGCGGCGGTTCCGTGGATGCTGTCGCCGACACCAACGACATCGGGTTTATGGCGGTTTCAATTCCCACGCAAACAAATTCTTTCGTCGGCGAATCCATGAAAGACGGGGCGTCCATTTATAATGAACCAGGTGTTTATTTTCGCGTGAATCTCGCGGGCATCACTGGTCACAAACAACTCGCCGCCGATTCCGGGATTCTCGTCAAACCATCCGAAGTCCTGGCCGTCGCTGTGGGAATGATTCGTGTCTTCATCGAAAACGGCGACCGCACGGATCGCAAAAAAGCGCGGCTCAAATATCTAATTGATAAATGGGGCATCCCGACATTTCTCGCGGAGACGCAGAAAAAACTCGCGTTCCCGCTGGTGAAATTGCCTTTGGAAAAATGCGCGCGCCGTCGTCCTGCGCTGCGGCACGGCCATATCGGAATTTATCGCCAGCAGCAAAAAGGAAAAAACTATGTCGGCGTCGTCATTCCGGTCGGAGTCATGACGACAAAACAAATGCGTCGGCTCGCGGAGATTTCTGAAAATTACGGCTCCGGAAATTTACGTCTCACGCCGTGGCAAAATTTTTTGATTCCCGATATCTCCGATGGATTTGTCGAAACGGTCAAACGTCAGTTGGTGCGAATTGGATTTCATTACGAAGCGACCAATATCGCCGGCGGGCTTGTCGCTTGCACAGGTAGCAAAGGTTGTAAATTTTCCGCGACCGATACGAAAGGCCACGCGCTGTCGCTCGTGGAACATCTCAACAAACGGCTGCAGCTCGACCAGCCGATTAACATTCATCTCACCGGCTGCCCGAATTCATGCGCGCAACATTACATCGGTGACATCGGATTGCAGGGGGTGAGAGTGAACGTCGGCGGCGAATCAGTCGAAGGATATAACCTTGTTTTCGGTGGCGGATTCGGAGCGGATGCGGCCATCGGCAAAGAAGTTTTTAAAGGCATTTCCTTCAGTGAAGTTCCTGAATTACTCGAAACCGTTTTGCAAATTTATCAAAGCCGCCGAAATCCCGGCGAGTCGTTCGCGTCCTTCACGCGGCGGCACGAAGTCAAACAACTCCAGGAAATGTTCTCCTCTTAAAAATGAAATCTGTAACGCAACTGTTTTCTCAAACACTCGTGGGCAGCGCTCTGGTTTTAGCCACCGCTCAAACCATTTACGCGGCGGAACCGCCCGCTCCAGTTCCGCCAAAAAAGAGCGCGGGTTTGTTGAACGATTCTTTGCGGCAAAATTCCACGAACTTCGCGCCATGGGATATTGGCGGCGGACTTCGTTTGCGTTACGAAGATCACGAAGGTTACGGCGTTGCGGGTTCGCCTGGCTCGATTGATTTTCGCGACCACGGCGCGAATATTTCAAACGATTATTTTCTCTCGCGTCTTCGTTTGCATTTCGGTTACTCGGACAAATGGTGGGGCGTTTACGTCGAAGGCCGCAGCAGTCTGGCGTGGAGCGATGAACGTTTTGCTTCCACCGCGCCCGTTCCAAAAAAGGGTCGCGGGCCGGAATCCGATTCCATCGATCTCCATCAAGCCTTTTTCACTCTGGGAAACCTCAAGGAGTTCCCGCTCTCGCTCAAAATCGGGCGGCAGGAATTGGCCTATGGCGACGAACGATTGGTCGGGCCGGTCGGCTGGAATAATATTGGCCGCGTATTCGACGCGGCAAAATTGCGCTGGCAAACAGATGCGTTCAGCGCGGAATTTTTTACCAGCCGAACAGTGATTCCCGAAGACGGGCGATTCAATGTTGAAAACGATTACGATTTTTTCTCCGGCATCTATGCGACGACTTCCAAGCTGCCGAAGCACTCGGTGGATTTGTATTTTTTCGCGCGCAACAGTTCGCCCAACGCCGCCACCGCCGAGCCGAGTCCGCAATCACCGCAACCGAGCGCGCGCGACATTTACACCATCGGCACGCGCATCAAATCTTTGGCCGGCCAATTCGGCAGTTGGGATTATTCGCTGGAAGCCGCCGGGCAGTTCGGTGATTTCCGCGACCCGCGCGCGGGAGCGACGACACAGCGTTTGGAACACGAAGCGTTCGCGGTTATCGTGCAAGCCGGTTACACGTTCACAAATTTGTGGAGCAAACCGCGTCTCGCTTTGGAATACAATTTCGCTTCGGGCGACAGCGACGCGAAAGACGGCAAACATGAAACGTTTGAAAATCTTTTCCCTACGAACCACAAATTTTACGGCTACATGGATTTTTTCTCGTTGCAAAATATACATGACGTCCGAGGCATCCTGCAGTTTAAGCCTTGCCCGAAATTAAATGTTTCCCTCGAAGGACACGGCTTTTGGCTGGCCGACACGCACGACAGTTTTTACACCGTCGGCGGCGGCGCGCGCGGTGGCACGGCGACAACTTCTGGCAATGGCTACGGCGTAAATCCGAAATACGGAAACTTTGTCGGCATGGAATTGGACATCAGCGGCAATTACGCTTTCACGACTTACGCGAATATCGAAGCCGGTTACGGCCATTTTTTTCACGGTGATTACATCGCGCAAAGTCTCGCCGCGCCATCGCACGGTTCGCGCGACGCCGATTTTGTTTATCTCCAACTCAACGTGAATTTTTAATCGAGTCATGCGTGAACCGAACTTGATTCCATGTCTGCCGGAAAATGCGCCGTTCACCTTGGAACAACGCGCTTATCTGAACGGCTTTCTTGCTGGGATTTTTTCGCGGGAACCAGCGCGGGAAGCAAGCGCGGTTGAAACGTCCACCCCACCGTTGCTCACGCTTTCCATTCTGTTTGCATCGCAAACCGGCAACGCCGAGAATCTCGCCAAACGTCTCGCCAAAGAAGCGGGCAAACGCGGTTTCGCGCCCACGATTCACGACCTCGGAAAATATCCAATCGAGCAACTCGCCTCGGAGAGCCGCGTGTTGATTATCGCCAGCACTTACGGCGACGGCGAACCGCCCGATAACGCGAAACCATTTTGGGAAAAGCTTTGTGCGAGCGCGTTGACATTTTCCCAAACGAAGTTTTCCGTATGCGCATTGGGTGATACGAATTACCCGAAGTTCTGCGCTTTCGGGGGAGACCTGGAAAAGAAACTCACGGCGCTGGGAGCAACCTGCGTTTTTACCCGCGCCAATTGCGACGTGGATTTTGAAGAGCCGTTTTCCAAATGGCAGAATGAAGTATTGAGCGCGCTCAACTCCACCGAATCTGCGAGAGCGAAACCGACTGACCTTATTGCGGAAAATCCTGAACCGCGTGTTGGACAAAACGCAAATGAGTCAACCTACTCGCGCAATAATCCATTTCCTGCGCCGCTTGTGACCAATCGCAAGCTCACTGGCGAAGGTTCAGAAAAAGACACACGCCATTTTGAAATCTCACTCGAAGGGTCGGATTTAAATTATGAAGTCGGCGATGCGCTTGGTGTGTATCCAATGAATTGCCCCACGTTGGTGAATGAAATTTTAGGCATCTTCAAATTTTCCGGAGAAGAATTTGTCAATGGTCGCGAGGGCGCGGAAATTCCATTGCGCGAGGCTTTATTGCTCCATTACGAAATTACTAAAATCCCGGTTCCTTTACTGCAAGCGGTGAGTGAACAAACGGGTGACGAAACGCTGAAGTCTCTGGTCGCGCCGACGGCCAATGGCGCGTTGACGAAATTTTTGTGGGGACGAGACGCGGTTGATTTACTTCGCGCACATTCGTCGGTAAAATTTTCTCCTGCGGAATTCGTCAGGTTTTTCAAAAAGCTGTCGCCGCGACTCTACTCGATTTCTTCCAGCCCAAAAGCGCATCCGGGACAAGTGCATCTCACCATCAATGTTCTTCGCTACGAATCTTTGGGTCGCGCGCGCAAAGGCGTTTGCTCCACATTTCTGGCCGAGCGCGTGGATTCCAATTCGCCTGTGCCGGTGTTCGTTCACGCGAACAAAATTTTTCGTCCGCCTTTAAATCCGGACACGTCTATTATCATGGTTGGTCCGGGAACCGGCATCGCGCCGTTCCGCGCGTTTTTGCAGGAGCGTCAAGCCATTGGTGCGAAAGGAAAAAACTGGTTGTTTTTCGGCGACCAGCGGAGCGCGACTGATTTCATGTATCGCGACGAATTGGAAACAATGCAACGTGATGGCCTTCTCACAAAACTGGACACCGCGTTTTCCCGCGATCAATCCGAAAAAATTTACGTGCAACACCGAATGCGCGAGCACGCCAAAGAATTGTTTTCGTGGTTCGAGGACGGCGCGCACTTTTACGTTTGCGGCGACGCGCTCCGAATGGCAAGAGACGTGGATGCTGCGTTGCACGAAATTATCCAAACCGGCGGCAATCGCACGGTGGAGCAAGCTATAGAATACGTGAGCCGTTTAAAAACAGAAAAGCGGTATCAACGAGACGTTTACTGATCCTTTTGCTTTTCACTTCGAAAGACGCGCCGATTGGTTGCGGCGCGTAAAAACTGTAGAGATCGATGAACGAGCGTCTTCACGCATCGACGAGGCGCGAGCCACGGCTTTTTTCCAAATCGATGACGATTTTTAAACCGTCAACGAGAATATGTTTTTCCAATTCGGAAACGAGTTTGTCCGGCGCAATATTTTTTGCGGGTTTACGATTTGGTTTGGACACCGGTTTGTAAATTTTTTCCACACCTTCCATAAAATCGTCTTAAACGTAGGTAGGCAAAAAATTCGTCCAAGGTAGATGGCTTCCCGACGCTATGACCGCGTTTAGTTATTGGAAATTTCGCGTGGCTTATTTTTGAGAAAGTAATACTGCCGCGCCGAAGCCGCTTTCATTCGATGTCTGGGTGAGAACCGTCAAGCGCTTTTACCAGTCCGCCAGCAGCTTTGGGCGTTCAGGAAAAACTTTCTTGATCGTCTGCAAAAGATAATCCGGGGAAAAAGGTTTTTGGACAAAGTTTTCGCCTTCCACTAAACGAAATTTCTCGGGCGCGGCAATTTCTGAATCGAAACCGCTCGTGTAAATAACCTTCAGCCACGACTTCTCCGCGAGAAACGCTTTGGCAATTTCGATGCCCGTCGTTCGATACGGAATACAAATATCCGCCAACAACAAATCAATCTGCGGAAAATTTTGTTTCCAGACTTTTATGGCCTGCGTTTCACAATACGCTTCAAAGACGTGATAACCATTCGAGGTCAGAATCGTCGCCAACATTTCGCGCGTCGGGTCGTTATCCTCAAGGATCATCACTCCTTTTTTGGAATGTTCAGAAAGGGCAAATTTTTGTCCCGAAAATTTTGTGACCCTCGAAGCGAGGCGATCTTGCAGGCGGTAAATAGAGGCGTTCATCTTGTCTTTTTTTTAATTATCAGCAACGCCTTTAGCAGTTATTGCGCCTAAAATTTTTATAGGTGCAAGCGGTTGGCATAGAGGGAAAACCGTAAACTTTAAATGCAAAAATGACGCAAAATCGGACAGAGGTTGCGTCCTAGGTGGATCCCCGTTCTCATTTTTGAAAAAAAATCGCATCTGCGCGACGTCGTGTGCTTCGTTGAGACAAGAGCATTGTGGAATGTGTTGCTTTGAAAAATTTTGCCAAGCTCCCGATTCGCACGTATAAACACCCCTACTTTATGTCCGCACCAAAAGCCGTGAGCAAAACCAAAACTTCCGCAGAGCAAAATCCGGCTCCGACAAAACGCATTTTTAAAAAAATTCTCGCCGCCAATCGCAGTGAAATTGCCATTCGTATTTTTCGCGCGGCGACGGAACTCGGTTTGCGCACGGTCGCGGTTTACGCACAGGAGGATCGACTTTCCATTCATCGTTTCAAGGCGGACGAAGCGTATCTTGTCGGCGAAGGCAAAGGGCCGGTTGGAGCATATCTCGACATCGAAAGCATTGTCGCGCTGGCGAAAGAAAAACAAATTGATGCGATTCATCCGGGTTACGGATTTCTTTCGGAGAACGCAAATTTTGCCCGTGCTTGCGAAAAGGCGGGAATCGTTTTCGTGGGGCCGCGTCCGCAGTTGCTCGAAATGATGGGCGACAAAACGGCGGCGCGTTCGCTCGCGCAAAAAATCGGCGTGCCGGTTTTGCCGGGAACAGAAGAGCCAATTTCAGATCGCGCCACGGCATTGAAAGTCGCGCAGCAGATTGGTTTTCCACTCATCATCAAAGCGGCGTTTGGCGGCGGCGGTCGCGGGATGCGCGTCGTTCAAAAAGCGGGTGACTTGCAAAATCTTCTCGACGAAGCGCAAGGCGAAGCAGAACGCGCGTTTGGAAATGCGGCCGTATTTTTGGAAAAATATATTCCACGCGCCAAGCATATTGAGGTGCAAATTCTCGGCGACAAACATGGAAATGTTCTGCATTTGCACGAACGTGATTGCTCGGTGCAGCGACGCCATCAAAAAGTAATTGAGATCGCGCCTTCGATTGCACTCGATGAAAAAGTGCGCGGGGAACTTTGCGACGCGGCGGTGCGCATGGCGAAGGAAGTCAAATACGACAACGCGGGCACGATTGAATTTCTTTACAACCTCGACACCAAGGAATGGTTTTTCATCGAGATGAATCCGCGCATTCAGGTGGAGCACACCGTTACAGAAGTCATCACTGGAATTGATTTGGTGCGCGCGCAAATTTTAATTGCGCAAGGTCACACGTTGCACGGGCAGGAAATTAATCTGCCGCAACAAAATCAAATTCCTCGAATGGGCTGCGCGGTGCAAGCGCGCGTCACGACGGAAGATCCGGAAAATAAATTCACGCCCGATTACGGAAAAATTCTGACGTATCGCTCGGCTGGTGGTTACGGAATTCGTCTCGACGGCGGCATGGGTTATGGCGGCGCGGTCATCACGCCGTTTTACGATTCACTCCTCGTGAAAATCACGGCGTATGGACAGGATTTTCCGATGGCGTTGCAACGTCTTGACCGGGCGTTGCGCGAATTTCGCATTCGCGGGGTGAAGACGAATATTCCGTTTCTGGAAAACGTGATTCACAACGGAACGTTCCGCGCAGGTCTGGCCACAACGACGCTCATCGACACCACACCGGAACTTTTCAAATTCAAAGCGCGTCGTGATCGCGCCACTAAACTTTTAAATTTTCTCGGCGACGTGATTGTGAATGGCAATCCGCAGTCGAAAAAATACAAGCCGAAAACCACGTTGCAGCTCGCGCCGCGCGTCTCTTACGACCACAAACAAATTCCGCCGAAGGGCACGCGAAATCTATTGCTCGAACTTGGCCCAAAAAAATTTATTGAGTGGACGTTGAAGCAAAAAAAACTACTCATCACCGACACAACATTTCGCGACGCGCATCAATCGCTGATGGCCACGCGCGTCCGCAGTTATGACATGCTGGCGATTGCCGATGCGGTGGCCCGACGCGCGCCACAATTTTTCAGTCTGGAAATGTGGGGCGGGGCGACGTTCGACACGGCGATGCGTTTTCTCCACGAAGATCCGTGGCAGCGTCTCCGCGATTTGCGCGAAAGCATTCCGAATATTTGTTTTCAGATGTTGTTTCGCGGCTCGAACGCGGTTGGATATTCAAATTATCCCGACAATGTTGTCGCCGGTTTTGTGAAGCACGCTGCCGCGAATGGCATGGATATTTTCCGCATTTTCGATTCGCTGAATTACACGCCGAATTTGAAAGTCGCGATGGAAGCGGTGCAGGAAACACACGCGATTTGCGAACCGGCGATTTGTTACACCGGCGACATTCTTGATCCGAAGCGCACGAAATATTCGCTGAAATATTACGTCGAGCTTGCCAAGGAACTGGAAAAAATGGGCGCGCATATTCTTGCGATCAAAGACATGGCGGGTTTGTGTCGGCCTTACGCGGCGAACGCGCTGGTCAAAGCGTTGAAAAATGAAATTGGAATTCCGATTCATTTTCACACGCACGACACGAGTGGAATTAATGCTGGTTCTGTTTTGCGCGCGAGCGATGCGGGCGTGGACATTGTCGATCTGGCGATTGGTTCGATGAGCGGTTCGACCAGTCAGCCGAACATGAACTCAATCGTCGCCACTCTCCATAACACGCCGCGCGATACCGGACTTGATTTGCAAACGCTGAATGAATTTTCGGATTATTGGGAACACGTTCAGAAATTTTACGCGCCCTTCGACACCGCGCCGCGTGGTGGCAGCGCTGAAGTTTATTTGCACGAAATGCCCGGCGGCCAATACACGAATCTCAAGGAACAGGCGGCGAGCATGGGTTTGTCGCATCGCTGGCCGGAAATCGCGCGCACTTACGCCGAGGTGAACCAGCTTTTCGGCGACATCGTGAAAGTCACGCCGAGCAGCAAAGTGGTGGGCGACATGGCGATGTTTCTCATCACGCGCGGCATCAAACCTGCCGATGTTTTGAATCTTGAGCCGGGTTCGACTCCATTTCCTGAATCGGTCAAGGACATGTTGATGGGAAATCTCGGTCAGCCGATGGGCGGTTGGCCGAAGAAATTGCAGGCGGTTGTTCTCGGAAAACAAAAGCCACTTACTGACCGACCCGGCGCTCATTACAAAGCCGCCGACTTGAAAAAAATTAAAACAGAACTTTCCGCGAAGCTGAAAAGGGAGGCGACTGACGACGATCTTTACAGCCATTTGATGTATCCCGAAGTGTTCGCGGAGTTCACGAAATTTGTGCGCGATTACAGCGACGTGGGTGTCGTGCCGACGCCCGCATTTTTTTACGGTTTAAAACCAACTGAAGAAATTTCCATCGAGATTGAAGAAGGCAAAACGCTTTTCCTGCGATTGGTCAGCGTCGGCGATGTTGACAAAGACGGACGCCGGGGCGTCACCTTCGAGTTGAATGGAATGACGCGCGTTAACTCGGTTCTCGACAAATCTGTCCAGCCGAAAACTAAAGCCCGGGCGAAAGCCGACCCGGCCGATCCAATGCAAATCGGCGCGCCGATTCCTGGACTGATTACATCCATCAGCGCGACCGTGGGCGCAAAAGTGGCGAAGGGCGACAAGCTGATCGTGATGGAAGCGATGAAAATGCAGACGACGATTTACGCATCGGCGGACGGCATGATTGCCGAAATTTTCGCGCAAGTCAGCGACACGGTGGAAAGCAAGGATTTGCTCGTGAAATTGAAGGCGTAGTCCTGATTGAACGAGGATTGCAATTGCTCACTATGCGTTGCTGTCGTGGTGGTGCTCAGTTGGTATCAGCGCGTTGAGGCTTTATGCGAAAGTCTAAGCATTTAATTTCGTGAATAAACGTCGTCGCCTTCTTTTTGTCGCAACTCTGAGCATAATCATTCTGTTTGGAATTGCGTGGTTGACCTTTGCGCGGCGCGGCACTGAGTTCTCACCTCCGGGAGAGCTGGTGTTAAAAAGACATTTTGGAACGTATCAACTCAATATTTATAGGCAAAACGAGCAGACTCTTTTTGAAAAATTTTGTTCCAAATTACCGTCCGGACTCGCGTCTCTTTGTGAGCGAATTCATGGCGACAAACCTGTTGCCGGTTATGAAATTCTTAAACACGGCCAACGTGTTCAGTCGGAATATGGTTTTAATTTCGGCGTTGCTGAGATTGATGGCGAAGGCGAGGCGGTTGGTCGTGACATTACAGGCGACGGCACATCGAAACTTGCAATCACAGATCAATTGGGCCGACAAGGCGGTGGCGAGCTTTGGCTGTTTGAATGCGGCAAGCAATTTCGATTGATGGCAAACGTTAAATCCTTGGGAAACTTTCCTAAGCTGAAAGATTTGGACGGCGACGGCATTCCCGAACTCACCGTTTCAGATGATGCGTTTTATCACTGGCCCGTTTGCAGAGATGGCGAACCGATGCCGGAAGTGATTTTGCGCTGGCGAAACAGCAAATACGTGGCCGCAAAAAGTTTGATGTTCAAGCCCGCGCCACCGCCAGATGAAATAAAAACTTTGGCCGCGCAGATACAAAGCAGTCCTGAATGGGATCGGAATTCCGGTGCCGTCCCGAAAGCGTTATGGACGAACGCCATGGCACTGATCTACAGCGGACATGAAGTGCTTGCCTGGAAATTCGTTGAAGCCGCGTGGAAACCGGGATTTCCAAGCGGTGGAGATTCGAGCAAGGAGGACATCATTGGATATTTTTTACGAGGGAAATTGAACGAAAGTGTTTATTGGCCGGATCTGAACGAGAACAGTTTTACCAATTCGATCGGTCAGATGCTCGGAAACAAATAACCTGAACTCACGCCCAATACCGCCAATTCACTTCTGGAAAAATATTGTCCATCGACTCGATTTGCGTGAGCCAGACTTCGTCAATTCTCGTGGCGGTCAGTTGTTCATGCAGAGAAATGAAACGGAGCAAATGATCTTTGACGCGTTTGCGGGCATAGTCGGGACTGGTGCCGGTGCGCAGGATGAAGGGCCAATCGCTGGATTGCGCGAGGAGGAGTTCGCGAGCGGCTTGTTTGAGGGCACGTTCCTGCAGCAAGGTAGGGCGCGTCAGTCCTCTGCGCGCCGCTTGGCTTCCATCCAGCCTCGGCGCGCACGGAGTGACGCGCCCTACCTCCTCATCTTCAAATTGAAATCTCCGAGCGAGTTGTGTCATTCGATCCTGCGCGACGTGGAGATGCGGATAAATCCATTCGTTGGTTTCGTTCAGCCAGACGCGCCAATAACCTTCGTCACCCCAACTCGACGCGCTCGGCGTGGCAACTTGTTGGGTAGGGTTGTGGCGCAAATATTCGTTGGGCGTCGTGAGCGAAATTACTTTCTGATCGAAAATCGTTTTTCGCATGAAGTAGTCGAGAAACTCCACGCCTTCATACCACCAATGGCCAAACAACTCGGCGTCATACGGCGAGAGAATCAGTGGTGCGCGTCCCATGATTTCCGCGAGATGCTGCGACTGGGCAATCCGGGCGGTTAGAAAATGTTGCGCGTGATCTGCGGCTACTTGCTGCGCTTTATCAGGTTGATAGGAAAGTTTTTCTAAATTTCCGCCCGTGATCTGGTGATATTTAATTCCGGTGAAACCGCGAAAATCCGGCGATGGCAAATGCGGTTTGACGTAGTCGAAATCCAGATCGAAACCGATGTCGCGGTAGAAATCGCGATATTGAACGTCGCCGGGATAACCTTCTTCGCGACTCCAAACCTGGCGCGCGGAATCGAGGTCGCGCCCGAATGCGGCCA
>JBDSYB010000325.1:0-8585 GCA_039925885.1 Verrucomicrobiota bacterium | reverse complement strand
GTCATGGCGCAATGTTTTGGCATCACCGGGATCGTGACCATTCTGTGGTTTATCTGCGGATACAGTTTTGTGTTTGGGAAAAGTTTCAACAGCGCCTTTCTCGGAGGATCAGAATTCTTTTTTCTGAACGGAGTGGATTCCGCCGTAAACACCGATTACGCAGCGTGGGTTTCGCACAACGTTTTTTCCATGTATCAAATGATGTTCGCTATCATCACGCCCGCGTTGATTGTCGGCGCGATTGCCGAACGGATGAAATTTAAAGCGATCATGCTCTTCGTCGTCCTCTGGATGTTCGTGGTTTATTTTCCGCTCGCCCACATGATCTGGGGCGTCGATGGATTTATGAATGGCGTCTGGAACGGCGACGCCAAAATCAAAGCGATTGATTTCGCCGGTGGAACGGTCGTTCACATGTCATCGGGTTGGTCGGCGTTAATTCTCTGCATCATTCTCGGCAAACGCCTGGGTTTTCCAAAAGAACCGATGCAACCGCACAGCATGGTCATGTGCATGATTGGAACAGGAATGTTGTGGGTCGGTTGGTATGGGTTCAATGCGGGCAGCGCGGTCGCTGCTGACGGAGTTGCGGCGAATGCGTTTATGACTACTACTCTCGCGACGGCAGTGGCCTCATTTGTTTGGCCGCTCTTGGAATATATGTTCCGCGGCAAACCCAGCGTGCTTGGGTTCTGCTCCGGCGCAGTGGCCGGTCTGGTGGTTATCACTCCGGCGACAGGTTTCGTTGATGCCAGTGGAGCAATCATCATTGGCGTGTTGGCGGGCGCAATCCCATTCTTCGCGGTGACAAAACTGAAAGGCATTTTTGGGTATGACGATGCGTTGGATACGTTCGGCGTTCATGCCGTTGGTGGAACGCTCGGCGCATTGATGACCGGATTTCTTGCGACTTCAAAAGTGAATGCGAATCTCACGGATGCAAATTCCTACGCCAAAGCCAATGGCCTCGATAAAATTGTGGCCAACCACACTTTGTGGATTGAGCAGGTAAAAGCGATCGGCCTCACCATTGTCCTGGCGGTGGTGGGGACAGTTGTCATTGCCATGATTGTCAAAGCAATCGTTGGGCTGCGTGTGAGCGAAGAGGTTGAAACCGTCGGCCTTGATCTGGCGGAACACGGCGAAGAAGGTTATCACGGTTAAAAATTAACTCGCAAATTAAATGCACGTCGCGCCGTCTGGAAAACTCTGGGCGGCGCGATTTTTTTCTCCACGCGGCGCGCCTTTCATTTTCTAAATAAATTTTCTTGCCACTTCCTTTAAAAATCTTCTTACTCGCTCTCACTTAAGCCAAACACACCTGATTGGGCGAACTCCCAATTTCGTTCGACTCGGATGAGAAGAACAGGCGTCGCGGCAAAATCGGGTTATGTCATCTCGGGACTAACAATTGGTGCGAAAACCTGGGTGCGCGTCCGCGCCGTCGGCCACAACAACACCGGCCCGTGGAGCGATCCAGCGGTCAAGATGGTGAGTTGATGGAGAATTGAATCAAAATAATGCGGAGGTTAAAACAATTTTAAGCGTCACTTATGCAGACATTTTTTATCCGGCATTCTAGCGGCCTCAACATTTCCGACGCCACACGCGAAAGGCTCTGGGCCGAGCGCCGCATTGCTGTCCATTACCCGCACGACCGCAACGGCAAGTTCACTAAGGCCGACAACGAAAGTCTCGACCCGGACGATTATGTGGGAAAAGCGAAGTCTGTCATGCGCACCTTCCAGCTTCTCCGTCGTGAGGGAGGCTATGTGTGCGCCCAGTATTTCGGTCAGTCCGCCTTGCTGCTTGGCACTGTCGCACCCAATGCGAAGATTACTTTACTTCGAGGAAAGGGGGGTTCGTCTTCGCGTGTCGCGGTGCTCAAGACCATTCAACTTGCGAACACCAAGTTGCTTGACCCGCACGACCATTCGATCATTGCTGCCAGTCGTCCGCAGCAGGGAACGATTGGCCGCTGGCACGCCGTCGGCGAGGCAGTCGCGGCCATTATCGAGCACCGAGCGCAGTCGCTCTCTTGGGGTTCAATTTCATCTCGCCAGCAGGAGGTTGCTTGTAGCGAGTTCCTTCGGCTGCCAATAGTTTCGAAGTCGGGTCTGCCGCGTCTTCAGTCGCTTATCCTGCCGGTGGGCAGCACGCTCAAGGACGTGGATATCATTGGCATTGGATACGACGGCAAACGCATTTTTGCGCAGGTCACGTATTCCAAACTTCACCACGTCGACTGGAAGCTCGATAAGCTCCGGCAGTTCGTTGACTCCAAAAAGTCCCATGTCATTCTCTTTTGTAGCTGCGACGCGCCATCAATTCAGGACGGCATCCACATTTTTCCCGTGCAAGAAGTTTTCCGCACGCTCAAAAGTCTCAAATGGGGGCGGCAGTTTTTACGAGGCATTAGATGAGCGTAACCACAACACAAAAATTTATGAAAATGAAATCCACACAGATTCTTCTAGTGGCCCTCATCATCTCACTTACCGGTTGTATAGCATCACATCGAACCAAAGTTCCGGGCGTGAGCTACTCTCGTGTAGATCCCACAAATGTGGAACTTCTCTACCAAGAGCCAACTAAGCCATATCAGACGGTCGGATTTGTATCTGTTGATAGAGGGGCAGGTGTTAAGGATAAGTATATTGAACGAACATTTCAGGTGGAAGCGGCTAGGCTAGGAGCGGATGCAGTGGTTATCGAGTCTCTCCCAGTCAAAGGCCTTTTCACAACGGTGCAGGGACAAGGAAAAGCCATCCGTTGGAATCCGTAACTCGGTTTTTCCTAGCCCAACCTAAAAAGCGCCAGAACAGGGGTCCCTCTGCCGCTTTTAACCGCACACCACTAAAGAACCGCGAAACAAAACGAAGGATGAAAAGTTTTTAACTTCGCAACCTTCCCTCCTTCGCGCGACATTTTTTAAACTGTGCCGAAAAGCGGTAGAGGGCGACCTCACTCCACGACGCTCCGCGAATGGCAATCCTGATTTCAATCTCAGCCAACACCGGGAATCCCCAAACTGCTCACTTTTCACTCAAATTGATCAAAAACGATGAGTTTGGAAGTGAAACTTCGTTTTTTGGCCATTTTTGGCACTTTTTGACACCCGGTTTGCTCCAACAGACACTCGGGTTGCTCCTTCCCGAGTGGCGATTGCTCTGACCCGAGCGTGGTTTGCTTCAAACCGAGCTGCGGTTGGACCGTTCCGGGCGGCGGTTGCTCCAACCCGAGCGCGGGTTGTTCTGATCCGAGTGGCGGTTGTCGTTTCCCGAGCGCGGTTTGTCGCGACCGGAGTGCGGGAAATCATCAGCCCGCTGGAAAGTGCTAGGTCATTTCAGAATGGGAAGCGGTTCGCATTTTTTCCTGGGGATTTGCGTGCCACTTGCATCCCTTGAGGAAAACGTTACGCTCCCCTTGATTTTGGGAGAGCGGAGAATCGCTTTCGGCGCAAGCTGGAGGAGGAAAGTCCGAACACCGCAGAGCACGATGCCGCGTAACTTTTTGTTTCGACAAAAAGATACACGCGGGCGAAACGCCAAAACGTTTTGACGGACAGTGCCACAGAAAATTAAACCGCCATCCTGCGGCTTCGGTTGACGGATGGTAAGGGTGAAAAGGTGGTGTAAGAGACCACCGCGCCGAGCGCAAGCGGAGCGGCACGGAAAACCCCATCGGGTGCAAGGCCAAATAGGGAACCTTTGAAGCGGCTCGTTTCAGGTGGAGAAATCTGCCGGGTTCCGGGTATGGCCGCTCAGACAAATGATTCTCTCCGCTCGCAAGGGCGAAGACAAAATTCGGCTTACAGCTCTTCCAAAATCATTTCTCTTTTTGAGAGCGCGCCGTGAATTTTTTCGCTTTTTCTTATTCAGATATTTCCGGAAACCGGCCTGAATGAAAGGTCACCAAAGTCACTCCGTTCTCGGCTTCGATCTGTAACGTTTTGCTGCCCTTCACTTCTTTGACCAGCAAACGAATGGGTTCGATGATCGTATGGCTGACGTGACTTCCATTCGACGCCATGCTGATGGTGATCAGATCGTTGCAGGCATCGGTTTTATCCATGGTCATTTTTTCCAATGGCAAATCACGCGCCACGTTTTTTTGCACACCATCGCGTCCCGTGAGTTCGATGCTTAAAAGGGAACCGGCATTTCCTTCCGTAAAACGCCTGCAAAATTCCTCCCAGTCCTGACTGCGGATTTCTTGTGTCATGTTTTTTTTATTTGAGGTTCAGAAAAAAAGCGGTTCTCGATCCCCTATTTTCCGAGGGATCGACTGGATGGTTAACCTTGGTTTCGCCCTTCCACACTTCCCTTCAACATCCGATCATGCTCGGCGTCATCCACGCCTTCTTGCACGAGTCGTTCCGCAACCGATTGTTCGTCGGAAGCATTGCTGGTTTCGACTCGATGGCCTGAGGTGCCGGGTTCTTCATCCCAACGAGTCAAGGCCGCGATCGTTTCACTCTCCCCGTCCTCGCTCGCCGAATGTATCCCCAACATTTCCAACTTCGCGGCTTGCAAATCATTGTCTGTGAACTCGTGCGCGGCGCGTCCGTTGATCACCGCCAATTCTTTGGCGCGGTGCTCCACCATGTCGCGGGTGACTGTGCCCATGCCGTGAGAGTGGTTGGAGATTTTGCCGTCGTTTTCTTGTACATTTTTCATGAAAAAACCTAAGTCGCCAAATCAAGGAAGCAACCCGACTCGGCATTCAGGCATTTTTGTAATGAGCACTGCACGGAGAAGCTCACGCGCTGCCCGATTCAATGGCCAAGTGCCGCGCCTGACGTTGAGGGCCGAATTTCTTTTGAGGAGGAATTGCAGTCGTATCCGCCAGAAAACTTCTCAGGAAAATGGGTTTCTCAGTGCGTCCGGCACGCTGCCAGTCACGCCAAAAAATTTGTGCAACTTCGGATGGGAGCAAAGTAGTTTGCTCGCGAAAAAATTGAAAAAACAACTCATACAAACTCAGCAAGGCGATGCTGTGTTGTCGCCCAATTTTTGCAAAAAGCCATTCGCTGACATGCGCGAAAGAGTCGAACGGTGACTCGGCAGTGCTCCAAAGCAGAGAAATGGATTCCACAAAATTTCCGCTGTTTCCCAGCAAATCCCAGTAACGCGCAAAGCGTCGCAATTTCTGCATGGTCGAAAAATCGATCAACTTATTCTGCAAAATTTCGTAGGGCGGCGTCGCGGCATACACCATTTCCCATTCGCGATCATGACGAACAATGGGCGTGCCGCGCAGCCGTTTCAAAATCCCGACCTGAATTTCCTGCGGACGCAATTGGATCAAGCGATCAAAACCTCGGCCAAAACTTTCCACGCTTTCTCCGGGCAAACCAACTATCAAATCAGCGTGAATGTGAACACCGGTTTTTTCCCGCAGAAAATGAAAATTGTCCGCGAGCTTCGTGTAATCCTGACGACGGCTGATATTTTTTGAAACGCCTTCGTCGAAAGTTTGAATGCCGACTTCAAATTGCAACGCGCCGGGCGGAAATTTTGCGATGAGTTCGCGCAACGCTTCCGGCAAACGGTCGGGAATCATTTCGAAGTGAGCGAACAATCCGGGGCGTTGATGCTTCAGAAAAAATTCGAGAATCGCTCGGCTCGTATTGATGTTCAGATTGAAGGTGCGATCGACGAACTTGAATTGCGTGACGCCGCGCTCGAGCAACTTTTGCAGATTTTCCAGAAGTGCGGGCAGAGGAATTTGCCGCACCGGAACATCCAGCGATGACAAACAGAATTCGCAGGTGAAAGGGCAGCCGCGCGAAGCTTCGACGTAAATGATGCGGTGCGCCACATCGTCGTCGGAATACAAATCGTAAGGCAGCGTGAGTCGCGCGAGATCGGTCACTTCAGCGGAAACAATTTTCAAGGACGGCTTTTCTCCCCGTATCAATTGCGCGCAAATTTCCCCGAATTTTAAATCTGCTTCACCTGTGATGACATAATCAGCGAGCCGAACAATTTCCTGTTGGTCGCATTCAAAACTCACTTCCGGCCCGCCCAGAATAATTGTGATTTCAGGACGAAGCCGTTTCAAAGCCGCGACAACTTCCGTCGTCTCGGTGACGTTCCAAATATAAATTCCCAGCCCGATAATTTTCGGCTTTTGCGCGAGGAGAATCTCCACGATGTCGAGTGGACGTTGATTGATGTCGAATTCCAGAAGTGTCGCCCGCTCGCGCAGTTCGCCGAGATTGGCCAAAAGATAACGCAAACCAAATGACGCATGAATGTATTTGGCGTTGAGGGTGGTTAAAACAATTTCGGCCATGACAGGAAAAACTATCGCCGAACTACAGAAGCGAGCAAAGCGATTTTGCAATAGCGATCAAATCACGGATCTGGAATTTCATCCCAATTATTGAAATTCTTTCGATAAGTTTCTGCGGCGCGCGCACTTGAGGCAAAAAAGAAAAACAAAATTCCAGCCGATGGAAATGGCGGTGTAACGGCGATTCATTTCGATGGACTACATTATGACTTCTAAAAAATTCTGCGAGCCGCGAGTTTTACTCACCTGCGATAAAATTCCCAGGATTCGTCGGTTTGTTTCTGCATCTTTGACCGCAATTCTTAGGGCGTGTGTCCCGAGGACCCGCCCCATCGCGCCAGCGTCCCGCAAAAACAACCCGTGTGCGCGGCAGTGTTTGACAATTTCGCCGGCACTTGGCCCATCGCCCGGCAGGAGGCAAAGCAAAAAGTTCGCGACGGCGGGAATAATTTCCCAGCCTGCAAACGACGACAATTGCTCCGCAAGTTGGTTTCGCAGTTCATGCGTCTCTGCGATTTTCTCCGAGTAATATTTCCAATCTTGCAGCGCAGCAATCGCGGCGACTTGTCCCGGCAAACTCACGGCCCACGGCGGCGTAATGGCGCTCAGTTCCTCCACGAGTTGACTCGGGCCGCACAAATACGCCGCACGCAGGCCGCTTAACGCGTAAATTTTTGACATCGATTTGCAGACGAAAACATTTCCACTGCTCGCTGCAAATAGTTCCAGCGATTGATCGATGCCGGCATATTCGATATACGTTTCGTCAATCCAAACGAGCGTCGTCGCCGGAACTTTGCGCAATAATTTTTCAAGTTCCACACGCGGCAGATGTTGGCCGGTCGGGCTGTTCGGATTGACGAGAATGATCAAATCGAAATTGCGCGAAAAATAGTTCTCCAATTTTTCAGGATCGATTTGGTAATGGTTTTCGCGCGAAAGCACGAATCGGTCAACGCGGCAGCGAATCACTTCTTCGAGAACGTGCGAATATTCGCCGTAAGTCGGGTCGAGAATCAGCACACGCGACCTCGCGTTCAGCCATTGGCGCAGCGCGAGAAAAATGAGGTCGGACGATCCCGCGCCGGGCAAAATATTTTCAATCGCAACTCCTCGCGCGCGGGCGATGGCGCGAATGAGTCCTGCGCAGTTGGTCGGCGGCGAGGTTCGCAACAGCCACGGCAAATCCTCTTGCAACGCGGCCATCACCTTTGGCGACGGCGGAAACCACGCATCGAGCACATCGGCATTGATGATGGACTTGCGACGTTTGAGATGATTGAAGTCCGCGCCGATGGCATCGAAAAATGCGCCGCCATGAAAACACGCGGCTGGTTTGTGGAACGGAATTTCCAGTTTCCATTTCACACCGCGTTCGAGCCGATTGAGCAACGCGCTGTAATCCTTAACTCGCGCCCGCAACTCTTTCGTTGATGCGTTGAGCAAATCGTAGGTCACCGCGCCGGAACGAATCTCGTGACCGAGCGGCTTCAGCCCAACGCGCAAATACAAGTCCACGACTTCGCGACGTCCGATGGCGACGAAGCGTTCGCCGCCGCGTGATTCCACCCAGCGAAATGCCGCATACATCAGCAGAAAAGCGAGTTCACGTCCGCGATGCGGATTCAACACCGTGAGCAATCGCACTTCGTAAAGTTTGTCAGTGAGTAGTTCAGGAAACTCTGCGCGCTGAAAATATTTGTCAATGGAGTAGCCAATGGAATTCGGGGGCGTCACGGAAATAAATCCGGCGATTTTATCATCGAGCAGAGCGACGATGAAAATATTAAAAGCATCCAGCGCGTCGCTCAATTTGCCATTGGCATTTGGCGTGTGTTGCCGCAATTCGCGCGCGTAAATGTCGTGGCGCCGCCCGGAAATAATTTCGCGGTCGCGCTCAGTGGCGATGCGGATGGTGACGCGATGAGCATGATTAAATGTCTTCATTTTTTGCCTAGTTGAGTTTTAGGCGGCTACTGCTTCCCGAATTTCGGACCGGGTTTGCGGACGAATTTTACGACCAAAATTTGGAGAAGTTTTCAGGCGGTGTTTAAATCCACGGCGGCGTTCGGTTGTTTCCCCGGCGGAATAAAGTTGGCGAGCGAGATTTACGAAGCCGCTCTGTAATTCGGCGATGTTCATATTTTTCGGCTGAATATTGATGTCGAAAAGCGTGCAGAGTTCCCAGGCATTGTCGCGAATGATGCGGCCTTCCTGTTTCAACCGTTGATAAAGTGGCGTGCCGGGAAACGCAGTGAGGAAGGTGATTTGCACTTCATACAAAC
>JBDSYB010000324.1:0-9342 GCA_039925885.1 Verrucomicrobiota bacterium | reverse complement strand
AGTAAAAAGAATGAAACGAACGAAACGAGTAAGTGAGGGCTAGTTTTCATAGTGGCCTAACGGATAAAAGCTGAGCCACAGCCGGATGAACCGGCGGCTCGAAATGGGAGCCGCGCTAAACCCATGAGCGGGGTGGCTGTTGGCTCCAGCGATTTGTTAGGCGGCATGGTGTAACTCCTTCTTTGGCACGAGCATCACAATGAGGAATCCGAGGCAGAAGATGATGTTGAGCGGGGACAAAGCCACGCCGAGCCAAACCCGCTGCTTCTGAGCGCCAACGGTGATGGTCGCAGCCACGAGCAACAACACCGCAATGAGTCCTACGACAACTTGGGTCACTTCGTACTCTTTGTCGCGAATCAAGAGACTGACCAGCCAGAGCAGGCATCCGAGGTAACCGATGAGCGGGGCAAGTTTCATGCGCGTGATGTGGCCTAACGGATAAGAGCTGAGCCACAGCCGGAAGAACCGGCGGCTCGAAATGGGAGCCGCGCTAAACCCATGAACGGGGCAGCATCCGCGAAGCGGTGCAAAGTGACTGTTCTTCTGACTGCGGTTGTCTCCAGCGATTTGTTATGCGGCGTGTGTCTCATCTCTCAATCTCCAACGTCGTAGCAATAACACGGCAAGTGTTGGTATCGCAATCGCAAGCTGAAATGCGGGCAAGTAATCCTGCACGCGTCCGACGACCTGCCATGAAAACACGCGATTGAAGTAAATGCTGTCCAGATAAAGACAGCCAATAAGCACCACGAGAATGCTGACACAAACCAGCGCAATCTCCTCGCCGCGCTGACGAGCGAGAAATGCAGCAAAGAATAAGGCCACGTAAGGCGCGAAGCCGAACCATGTCGGATAAAATGGGGCGGGCGGGGTGAACGATGGAACGATTAAAGTCGCGCAACCGATGGCGAGTATCGCGAACAAAATCATTCGGGTTCGAGTTTTCACAGCGCGTGAAAGCCACCTAACAATTAATACACGACGGGTTGTCGGATATGGGTTTAATACACGACAACGGGTTGAAGGTTATTGTGTCGGGCTTCATGTTTTGACCGTAAGTCTTGGGGCGGGGGTTTGTCGAGCGGTTTTCGGAAATAGCCCGGTGCTTTAGCACTGGGTTCGGGCGGGTGCGCGGGGCGAGTCCCGTTCAGGGACGGAAGAAGGTTCTGTCGTCCCGGCGGGACTTCAATCGGCGGGGCGGGTTTTCCAGCCATGAATGGCTGGGTTATTTTCAGGGCGCAATCTTCTGGGGAGCGCGCCCGCCCTCGGGTGCTTGCGAGGACGCCCTCGTCGTCGGCTCTCATCGGAGTTCGACGCGAGGGCGCATCGAACAACACGCGAGGGCGCGTGTGGTCCCCATTTAACAAGTCGTTAATTGGCCTTGCGCAACGTCGAAAGAAATTCCACGAGATGCACCAGTTCTTGCCACTTAACAACGGTCGGAATAACTTCAACGTTCAATTCAATCAACTGAGAAAAAAATTTATGTCAGAAAAAACAACTGAATCGAAATGTCCCTTCAATCACGGCGCTGCTCAAGGCCCATTGAATCAAGTCGGCACTGACGGCACCACGAACCAGGACTGGTGGCCAAACCGGTTGAAGATCGAACTGTTGCACCAGCATTCCGCGAAGTCAGATCCCATGGGGGAGAAGTTCAATTACGCGGAAGAATTCAAGTCGCTGGATCTCGCGGCGGTGAAGAAGGATCTGGCTGCGCTCATGACCGACTCGCAGGAGTGGTGGCCGGCGGATTTCGGTCACTACGGCGGCTTGTTCATCCGCATGGCATGGCACAGCGCCGGGACTTACCGCACCGGTGACGGCCGTGGCGGCGGCGGTCGCGGGCAACAACGTTTCGCTCCGCTCAATAGCTGGCCTGACAACGTCAGTCTGGATAAGGCGCGTCGCCTCCTCTGGCCGATCAAACGGAAGTATGGTCGCAAAATTTCTTGGGCTGATTTGATGATTCTCGCGGGAAATGTTGCGCTCGAGACGATGGGTTTTAAAACATTCGGGTTCGGAGGTGGTCGCGAGGACACGTGGGAGCCGGACCAGGATGTTTACTGGGGACGCGAGACCACTTGGCTCGGCGGTGACATCCGTTACGCGCATGGCTCTGAAGGCGTGGAGAAACCGGGCGGCGTGCTCGTGTCGGATGACGACGCGGATGGAGACATTCACAGTCGCAATCTGGAAAATCCTCTGGCTGCGGTGCAAATGGGTTTGATTTACGTGAATCCCGAAGGGCCGGACGGCAATCCCGATCCGCTGAAGGCAGCCAAGGACATTCGCGATACCTTTGGCCGCATGGCCATGAACGATGAGGAAACCGTCGCGTTGATCGCTGGCGGCCATACCTTTGGCAAGACTCATGGAGCGGCCGATTCATCGCACGTGGCGCCCGAGCCGGAAGCGACGGGACTCGAGTCACAGGGCTTTGGATGGAAGAATAGTTTCGGCACGGGCAAAGGCACCGACGCGATCACCAGCGGTCTGGAAGTGACTTGGACCACCACGCCGACTAAGTGGGGCAACGGCTTTTTCGAAAGTCTCTTCGGCTACGAATGGGAACTCACGAAAAGCCCCGGAGGCGCTCAGCAGTGGCGTCCGAAAAACGGAGCGGGCGCAGGCACCGTGCCGCACGCCCACGACCCGAACAAGCGCATCGCGCCGTCGATGCTCACTACGGATCTTGCGTTGCGATTCGATCCGGCTTACGAGAAAATTTCGAGGCGCTTCCGCGAAAACCCGGATCAATTCGCCGATGCCTTTGCTCGCGCATGGTTTAAACTTACGCATCGCGACATGGGTCCTAAGTCTCGTTACCTCGGATCGGAAGTCCCTGCCGAAGATTTGATCTGGCAAGACCCGATTCCCGAGGTGAACCACCCGCTGATCGACGCCAACGACATCGCGACGCTGAAGGGAAAAATCCACGCCTCCGGTATGACGGTCTCGCAACTTGTTTCTACGGCTTGGGCATCAGCTTCCACCTACCGCGGCTCGGACATGCGCGGCGGTGCCAATGGCGCGCGCGTTCGTCTCGCACCGCAGAAGGATTGGGAGGTCAACCAGCCGGAACAATTGGCCAAGGTGCTCCAGAAGCTCGAAGGCATTCAGAAGGAGTTCAACGGTTCCGCGGCAGGTGGAAAGAAAGTTTCGCTCGCCGATCTCATCGTCCTCGCTGGTTGCGCGGGTGTGGAAAAGGCCGCGAAGAACGCCGGGCATGATGTCACGGTTCCTTTCACACCGGGCCGCATGGACGCCTCGCAGGAGCAGACCGACGCCGAGTCCTTCGACGCGCTCGATCCGATTGCCGATGGTTTCCGCAACTACATCAAGGGCCGCTACACGGTCTCCGCCGAAGCCCTGCTCATCGACAAGGCGCAATTGCTCACGCTCACCGCGCCGGAGATGACCGTGCTCGTCGGTGGCATGCGCGTCCTCGGCACCAACTTCGGCCAGACGCAGCTGGGCGTCTTTACCAACCGCCCGGAGACATTGAGCAATGACTTCTTCGTCAACTTGCTCGACATGGCCACGGAGTGGAAATCGCTGACGCCAGACTCGATTATCTTCGAAGGGACCGACCGCAAGACCGGCGCCGCCAAGTGGAAGGGCACCCGCTTCGACCTCGTCTTTGGGTCGAACTCGATCCTCCGCGCCCTCGCCGAGGTTTACGCCTGCGCCGATGCGGAAGCGAAGTTCGTGAAAGATTTCGTCGCCGCCTGGGACAAGGTCATGAACCTCGACCGCTTCGACCTTGCAGAGAAGTGATGGTGAAAACTGTAGTTTAGATATAGCAATTGCCAAAAGTAATTTCCGAAAAGGTAGGGAATCGCTGCGGCGATTCCAGGCAAACCGGCAGGTTTGCCCTACCTTTTCGGAAATGACTTTTGGCAATCAGTATAGTTGCCGAGAATGGACCTGTTCGGAAATATTGCTGAACAGGTCTTTCCACCTTTCGAAATCCGAAGCCCGAACTCAGACCCGCACAGCGCCACGGAAACCCCTGCCGCTATAGTAAGACTGCGCACCGTTGTAACCCACGAACACGCGTCCGTAACGCCGGTCACAATAAAGCGCGCCGCCAAGTTTTCTGATGTCCGCCGGTGTTGCAATCCAGCTCGACGTCTTCGTGTCGAACTCGCCCAGTTTTTGTAGCGCGAAATATTGTTCTTCCGTCAACAGCTCAATGCTCATGGCCGCAGCCATATCCATTGCGGTATTTTTCGGTTTATGTTCTTTCCTGGAATCCAGCGCTTCACGGTCATAGCAAAAACTGGTGCGGCCTTTCGGACTTTCCGCTGAACAATCATAAAAAACGTATTCGCCCGTCTTTTTATCATGACCCACCACATCCGGTTCACCGCCGGTTCTTTCCATTTCATTGAGCGGCCAGAGTTTTTCCGGATTCGCTTGCAGCTTTGATTGGACTTTAGCCCATTCAACACCGTTATGGCGGTTCATGTTTTTCTCAAAGCGGGCTTTCACCACGCTGAGAAGTTCTTCGCGTTGTTTTGGTGACAATTCCTTTTTAGGGCTGGTGATGTTTTTCATAGTTTTGGTTCAAGCGCACCGTCCAACTTGCCTTCAGTGATCTTCATCCGTTCATTTCTGCTGTTCGGCCAACAATGCCTGCAATTCTGCAAGCGATTCCAGATCCTTAGGGCGGCCCGCTGCACGCTTGAGTTTGATTAACGTCGGCAGGTCGACGCATTTGAATTTCACATTGAAGGCTTCCACCTCGAACGTATGCGAGAGCAGATCGCGATAACCGCCACCACCGATGACTTCTCCGAGCAAATCCAAATCGCCCAACGCGGTGGTCAAAGTGAAGTTGAGTCCGTTGCGAATGGTGCGTTCGTCCCACGAAAACGGGAGGCCGGGAGGCGCGCCACGTAAATAAGGAGCGTGCGGTTGCAGAACTTGCGCGAGTCGTTCGATGTTCCCTTTGCTTCGCTCGTAAACGACATCCACGTCGAAAGTAACCCGCGCGGAGCCGTGAAGAATTGCCGCCATTCCACCAATGAGAATGAATTCAACTTCTGCTGCGACCAGTGGCGGAATGATTTGGGAAAGATCAGCGATCATCACGTTTTTGCGCTTGCCTCATTTTCTTCCCGGCCTCTCGAAGCTCAGTGACCATCTGCAAAACACGCGTATGTTTTTGCGCGCGCTGCTCGAAAGTGAGCTTGAGATTCTCGCGCAGCAGCGTCCGGTCAACATCTTTCAAATACGCATCAACCACCGGGTCGTTTGTCGTGACCGTTTTCATTTATGCATAACTGGTAACAGCTTTGCGCCTTCGCGTAAACCTCCGTGAGTCATCGGCAATGAAGAATTAGAAGCAAGCGCGGAAACCCGAAATGCTTTGTCGATCTACGGGAAACTTTGGCAGCATCGCTCAATGGCATTTCGAATTCATGACAGCGTCGTTCGCGGTGAAATTGACAATCGCGTCAAAGGAATCGTGCGCGGCAAAATCTGCGTGGAAGGTCGCGACGAACCGGTCACGCTCGAACTCAAAGGCAACGCTTGTCCCGACCTCGCCGGTTGTTTGCTCACATTCATCAATCCGCTTAAAGGCATTCCGCATGAACATCTCGATTCGCTCCATCCGATGCAACGCGGCAGCGTCGGCGATTTGACCGCCTCGCGAAAAGTGCGCGTGTTCGATATTCCGGTTGAGGAAGCTTACGAAATGTTGAAGCGAAAAGAGAGACCGCCGGAACACATAGCGAACTCGCTTTATCTCGAATGGTTCAGTGAAAGAAACGGGCGCGTCGTCATTGAAAGCGCGGATTACGAACTCACAATTTCCGCGCCGGAATGGCGAATGACTCCAGAGGAAAATGAGCAACGTGCCCGCGACGCGGCCAATGGTCTGAATGATTTCATGCAGAAACTCACAGGGAGCGATACTGATGAATAAGTTTCGCTGGAACATGTGGTTTTCGCCGCTATCGGGTGATTTTGTTTTGAGGGAGTACGACGTCCGCGCGCGGGTTATCCAGTGGAGCGCGGGTCTGTGACCCGCAGCAGCTTCGCGAGTCATAACGCGTGCGAAACAGAGTGGAAGCGTCTTGCAGCTCGCACGTTGCTGCGGTTCACAGAACCGCGCTCCGTTGCAGACGCAGCACACCATTTTCATCGCGAATCCGCGCGCTACTCCACCGCCATTCCTTCGGATTAAGCACCAGCTTCGCCTTCGTCGAATTGTTTTCGATGTATCGAACTGTCATTCGCTCGTGCTCGGCATCGCGCATATAAGTATCGAAGTAATCCTCCGCCCAGAATGCGCCCTGTTTGCCGAGCAATTTGTTGGCGAGCCTGCCGGTGTGTTTCTTCCAAGCGGCCACGATCTCTGACATGGACGCCGCGCCAACCTTGAATAAAACGTGAACGTGATTCGGCATGATGCACCAAGAGCGCAATTCGTAACGCGGAGCGCGACTCTGTGAGTCGTAGCAATTGGAAAAATTCAGAAAATTATCCTCAACCAGCTTCGCAATCTCAGGCCGCCGCAGATGACATTCACCACGCCCTTTGTCGAGATACGCTTCGATCAGCTTCCGCCGCTCGCGATCGTCCTCAGTTTTGGCGAAGTGCTCCCATTCGGAGTGAAGCGACTCGGGAAAGCAGTCAGCAAGATGAAACGTGACGAACTGCGTCAGACCCGGTTCGTCACGATGCGGCAGATAACCACGTTCATGCCAGCCGCGAAAACCTTGCTTGAGATTTTCAATCTTTGGCGGCGACGACCACTGGCGTTTGCCTTCAACTAAATCGCGCACACCGGTATTGTGCGGTGGACTGGGGCGACGCGGTTTGGGTGTCTGGCTCACTGCGAGGATTGAAACGCAGTCGTGAGGGATTCGCAAGGTCGCTGGAGCGCGGGTCTGCGACCCGCAGCAGCTTCGCAAATCAGAACGCGTGCGAAGGAAATTAAAGCGTCTTGAAATTCCGACGTTGCTGCGGCTCACAGAGCCACGCTCCGGAAAAGCGGCGGACCGCGCCTCTGTGAGGCGCAGCGATGTGTGGCAGATCGAAACTTAGATGCAACCCCTTTGGGATTGGAAATGGTTTTGGCGAATGATCCAGAGTAGTCCCGCGTTGCGGGCCAACCCTGAGCTGAATGAAGGAATCCAGTTGGGATTCTCACATGCTTGGCTTTATTCGAAGCTCGATAGGATGTCCCTCAATGGCGGCTGAATAATCGTGCAGTGTGCTATAATGAAAGCCATGCCAGTCGCCCCTGTCAAAGTCCGCCGCCAATATGACGCGACATTCAAACGCGAGGCGGTCGCGCATTGGCTGTCCAGCGGTAAGTCAGCCGAATTAGTGGCCCACGAACTTGGCTTGATCCCAGCTCGGTTGTTTGCGTGGCGCAGCGTCGCCGACTCGGCTGACGAGGCGACTACATTTATGCTCCGCATCATACGAGGGAACTTGTCCATCACAGAAATCGAAACGCACCTACTGAAAGTTATCGAGCGTTCGGAACTTGCTAAACTCCGAGATGCCGCGCTTGACGAACCGCTTTACCTGAGAAGAAAAGCGCAAGCGGTAATATTCTATTGGTCTGGCATTAGCATAGCGGCGATAATGGGTGTTCTCATTCTGAGCAGAAACGCCGTGAAAAGATATATTCGCAGTTTCGAGGCTGGCGGTGCGGAAAGACTTTTAGAACGACGGCATTGGGGATGTGGCACGAAGCCTGAGAATCCTAAACTGCGAGAACTGGTGCTTTCCATTATTCACTGTCCTCCATCACGATTTGGGTTCAATCGAACCTCTTGGACCATAAAGTTGATGAAGGACACTCTGCAATCAAAGGGCTACCTGATCGGCAAGAACAACATTTCAAAAATCGTCAAAGCTGAGGGATTCGGATTCTGGAAGGCAAAGGTTTGCCTGACTAGCAACGATCCAGACTACGAAAAGAAAGTGAAAAAGATTACTTCCATTTTGGCCAAATTGAAAACTGACGAGAAGTTTTTCTCCATTGATGAGTTCGGGCCGTTTGCTGTGAAGATGCGGGGAGGGCAAAGTTACATGAAGGCAGGTCAGATGAAAGTTGTGCCGCAGTTCCAGAAAAGCAAAGGCGTCCTGATCGTGACTGCCGCTTTAGAGTTGTCCAAAAACCAAGTCACCCATTTCTACTCGCAACGCAAGAACACTGATGAAATGGTCAAGCTCTTGGAACTCTTGCTCAAGAACTATGCAGACCAATCGCGCATCTACCTTTCGTGGGACGCTGCGTCGTGGCACGCGTCCAAGAAATTCCACTCGCGTGTCAAAGAGATCAATTCAGCGAAATACCGAGCTGCGCACAAATGTCCGCGCGTTAGGCTGGCTCCGCTCCCTTCACGCGCTCAGTTTCTCAATGTCATCGAATCAGTCTTTAGCGGCATGGCAAAGGCGATCATCCATAACAGCGATTATCAATCAGTCGAGGAGGCCGTTACCGCAATTGATCGGTATTTCGCGGAGCGTAACCAAGAGTTCAAGGACAACCCAAGGAGAGCTGGTGGAAAAATATGGGGCGAAGAAATTGTCGTGCCGAAGTTTAGTGAAGCGAACAATTGCAAAAATCCGCGCTATATGAACCCGAGGTGACGAGTCCTCGTGTTGTCAGATCCGACGGGAAATACATCCCGAAGTCATGCAAATGATTTCGTCATAATATCGTTGAAGTTTCATAATTAGTTTTGTGGAATTCCATCCACCTCACACCTTCGCGTAAACCTCCGCGCCCTTTTCCACAAACTCCTTCGACTTTTCTTCCATGCCCTGCTTAAGCGCTTCTTCCTCGGCGATGCCTTGCTCCGCCGCGTATTTGCGGACGTCTTCGGTGATTTTCATCGAACAGAAATGCGGGCCGCACATGGAACAGAAATGCGCGGACTTCGCGCCTTCCTGCGGCAAAGTTTCGTCGTGGAATTCGCGCGCGGTTTCGGGATCGAGACCGAGATTGAATTGATCTTCCCAACGAAATTCAAAACGCGCTTTGCTCAAGGCGTTGTCGCGATGTTGCGCGCCGGGATGGCCTTTCGCCAAATCCGCCGCGTGCGCCGCGATTTTGTAAGTGATGACGCCGTCTTTCACATCTTTTTTGTTCGGCAAACCGAGATGTTCTTTCGGCGTGACGTAACAAAGCATCGCGCAGCCATACCAACCAATCATCGCTGCGCCGATGCCGCTGGTGATGTGATCGTAACCGGGCGCGATGTCGGTCGTGAGCGGCCCGAGCGTGTAGAACGGCGCTTCGTGGCACCACTCGAGTTGCTTGGTCATGTTCTCGTGAATCATGTGCATCGGGACGTGGCCGGG
>JBDSYB010000323.1:0-4398 GCA_039925885.1 Verrucomicrobiota bacterium | reverse complement strand
CCTTCGATAACAAATTTTATTCCATGCTGACAATTCGTGATTTGAAAATGACCTTGGGCGGACGCGTTCTCTTTGAAAATGCTTCGCTTCAAATTAACGCGGGTGACCGCGTCGCTCTCGTCGGACCAAACGGCGCAGGCAAATCAACCATCTTTTCCATCATCCTCGGACAAAAGGAAGCTGACTCCGGGGCGGTCGAACGCGATATCTGGACGAGTGTCGGTTATCTCCCACAGGAAGCCGAAGCCATCGGCGACGAAACCGTTTTAGATGTGGCGACGGGACGCGTGGAAGAATTGCCGCGAATCGAAAAGCAATTGCGCGAACTCGAAGCCGCCGGTGACGTTTCCAGCGCCGCCTATTTTGAGGCGCACGCCAAGCACGACGCGTTGGCCGATCACGACGTGGAAACCAAGGCGAAGAAAATGTTGCGCGGCCTCGGTTATCGCGACGCGGATTTTGATCGCCCTGCGCGTGACATGAGCGGCGGTTGGATCATGCGCGCGCGTCTCGCCCGCCTGCTCGTCATGGAACCTGACCTTCTCCTGCTCGACGAACCGACGAATCATCTCGATCTTCTCTCGCTGCTTTGGCTCCAGAAATATTTAAAAAATTATTCGGGCGCATTGCTTCTCATTTCGCACGACCGCCAGTTCATGGACGAAATTGTCACCGAAGTTTACGACATTTATGAGAAGAAACTCATCGCCTACACCGGCAACTACACTGACTTCCTTCGTCAACGTGAAGAGCGTTACGAGCAACAGTTAGCCGCGCACAAAAATCAGCAGAAAGAAATTCAAGCGCTGCAACAATTCGTGGATCGCTTCCGTTCGGTAACCTCCAAAGCGTCGCAGGCGATGAGCAAGCTCAAGCAGATTGAGCGCTTGGAACTGATCGAGAAGCCGACCGCGCCGAAGAAGCCTTTTCGCTTTCAGATTCCGCAACCGCCGCGCGGCGGACAACGCGCCGTCGTGTTGAATAAAATCCACATGGCCTACGGCACGAACAAAGTTTATGAAGGACTCGACCTCACCATCGAACGTGGCGAGCGCACCGTGTTGGTCGGGCCAAACGGCGCTGGCAAATCGACGTTGCTGAAAATTCTCGCGGGCGTGGTGGAGTTTCAGCAGGGCGAACGCGACATCGGACACAGCGCGAAGATCGGTTACTTCAGCCAGCATCGCGCTGCGACACTCGACGCGGAAAAAAATGTTCTCGACGAAGTTTTAGCCAGCGCCCCGAACATGCCTGAAGACGAAGCGCGCGCCATCCTCGGCTCCTTTCTGTTCCGCAAAGATGACATTTTCAAAAAGACTGCCGTGCTGAGCGGCGGCGAAAAGACCCGGCTCAACCTCATCAAGTTTCTGGTCGATCCGCCGAACCTGTTGCTCATGGACGAACCGACGACGCATCTGGATATTCACACCGTCGAATCTCTCACGCTCGCGCTGGAACGTTACGAAGGGACGCTCGTTTTCATTTCGCATGACGTGCATTTTATCAAACAACTCGCGACCAAAGTCCTGCACGTCAACGCGGGCAAAATCACGAGCTACGTTGGCGGCTATGATTATTTTCTCGAGAAAACCGGAGCGCTCGACGACGAACGCGCTGCGCTCACAGCGGGTTGATTTAAATCATTGGTAGGGGAGCGTTCCACCGCGTCCCCATCTCGCGCACAGCGCGGCGAGCAAAGCCAGTTTCTGTTAGGAGTGGAAGCGGGAATGATGCTCGCTGCGCTCGCGCCGACGATGTCGGCAGAATGGGACAGAGTGGAATCCGTCCCTACCAAACCAACTCACGACCAAAGTCTTGCACGTGAACGTCGGCAAAATCACAAGCTACGTTGGCGGCTACGATTATTTCCTCGAAAAAACCGGCGCGCTCGACGACGAACGCGCCGCGCTCACGGCGGGTTAATAAAACAACAGCCCACAGTTCCGCCGCACTATCATCGGGACGGAATCAATAATGGGTGATCGGCGAGTGATCGCGTGGTTCGAGTCTGGCAGCGGCGTGGTTGGTTTCACCGGCGGTCAGAGTAATCGCCGACCATCTCTGTTTTCCTCCACCCCATCCAGTGATAGCCGGAAGTTCAAACATGGGATGCTCGACGCTGAACTCTTTTACGTCGGCGGGCAGGTTTGAAAACACCGCTAGACCGGACTTGTCCGTTATGGCCGAGAGGTCGGGCACAGGCTTATGCCAGAGAGGTTCCAGCTTTGTCGGTTTCAAAAAGCGGTCGGACATGTTGTAGAGATCACCCATCAGGACTCGAGCCGCCCAGTCACCGTACCTAACGTTTGGCCAGGTTGAGACTGTGGCATCTTTCAGAGGATTTCCTTTGTCATCGGTGACGAGGACTTCCAGTCTCGCGGTTGGCTCCATGTCAATTGTGACAGTCAGACCGTTTGTCCCAAGAAGATGTTTTTGCGGATAACGAAAACCGCGCGTTCCGGGGCCGCTGATGCTGACGAACCCCTGGCAGAGCGCGACAAGTTCCAAATCACCCGGTGGCAAAGAAGTGAATTCAAAACTTCCATCCTCGCGGTTCGTTGTCCACGCGTGCCATTCCGGAGGTGAATTCTTGGGCAGCAAACCGGAGGGCCAGACGTGTGCCACCACTCGGCCCTTTTTCACGGGACGCGGCACCGTTTCGTCCAGATTTCCGCGAACCGTTACTCCAGGATTTAAGCTAACCCCGAGATCGTTCGTCCGACCTAAAACTGCCGTAACGTTAGTGACGTCGCTGAACCAAGCCTCTCCATTCGTGCGTAACAGAATCGCCCGAATCGTTTGGGATCCAGTCGAAAGGCGGCGCGTCATGACTACCCCGGGTTCCGGACGACTCCAGAAATTCGTGTCGGTTTCTTCACCATTGGAAATCTGCGCGAAGAGAGTTGCGTCTTTCGGGGCATTGGAACCCGGCTGAAGGAACAGTTTCAGGATCGCTCCTTTTTTGAGAACAACCGTCTCCGTCCGCGCAACGAGAGCTTTGCGCTGAATTATATCCAAAAGATATTTAATCCTTACTTGCCACGGCGCCCCGCTGGGAGGCGTTGTATCAACCACCAATTCTGGTCGCTCAAACACATAATTCGAATGGTTGACCGATAGAATAATGACCCCTGTTTCGATGCGTTCGAACACATGTTTGGGGTAAGGAATGTTGGCTCTCCCGGTTTCATCTGTGGCCACGGGATCGTTCGGGACTGACACGAACCTTTTGCTCCATACATACCACCCCGACGAGTAAGGCCCGGTTTTTGAGCGAAGCGCTTCCGGTGAAATGACCGCACCCGAAATGGGATTGCCCGCGGAATCCACGATGTGAACCAGCGCGACCGGAGGTTTAGCCGCGGACATAAATAATGAACGCAAGACAAACGCGATGGCAATCGCGGCCGCGCAAAAGAGAAATAGTCGTGTGCGTCGCTTCATAAAATTTTATTCCGCTCCCAAATTTTAGGTGCCACGCAGCTCAGAACGACTCCACGATATTTCGTGTCATGGTATTCCGAGAAAATTATTTCGCGCAGGACTTTAAACATTGGTTCAAGCAAATCGAATGATAATTTCTCTGACAGACAACCTCACCGACTTCTGCGACGGCATGTCTTGCGTGCAACAACCCGAAGTTCTACAAATCTTTCATGCAGATTCTGGAATTAAATCACGTGGCGCTGCACGTGCGCGACCTCGCGGCGGCTTGCGAGTTTTATGAAACAATTTTGCGGCTGGAACCATTGGCGCGCCCGGCGTTTGATTTTCCCGGCGCATGGTTTCGATTGGGAACTCAACAGGAACTTCACCTGATTGGAGAACGGACTGAATCGGTTCAATCGCACAGTCGAGGAAATCATTTTGCTTTGCGCGTCGATGAAATTGGCGAGTGGGAAAAACATTTGCAAACGATGAAGGCGGAATTCCGGCCGCGAAAACAACGTCCAGACGGCGCGTGGCAAATTTTCGTGCGCGACCCTGATGGACATTTCATCGAACTTTTTATCGGGCCTTGAAGACAATTGACCGCAGCACGGTGTGCAGTAAGAGTTCGGCATGACAAATGAATTGAAAATTGAAAAGCTGGTGAATGGAAAAGGCGCTGCGCCGAAAAAGGGCGACACTGTGAGCGTGCATTACACTGGCACTTTTATGGACGGCAAGAAATTTGATAGCTCGGTAGATCGCAATGACCCTTTCAGCTTCGTGCTTGGCGCAGGGCAGGTGATTGCGGGATGGGATCAAGGTGTCGCGGGGATGAAAATTGGCGACAAAGTGAAGATGACCATTCCTCCGGAACTAGCCTATGGCCGCGACGGGTATCCCGGGGCAATTCCGCCAAACTCAACGTTGATCTTTGAGGTGGAGTTGCTGGAAATTCGGTAAAGTCCA
>JBDSYB010000322.1:0-11159 GCA_039925885.1 Verrucomicrobiota bacterium | reverse complement strand
ATGATTTCGTAATTCGCCCAACCGAATTTCTCCGCCAATTTCGAAAGTAAAAGGCTGGAGACGACGAACGTTTCTTCACCAACACGAACGTGCGAATAACTAAAGGTTGAGTTGTAAGCCACCGCTAGATTTGCCGGAAGCGTCCACGGCGTCGTCGTCCAGATGACGATGAAAGTTTTTTCGGGGCCAGCCACCGGAAATTTTACGAACACACTTTGGCTGACGCGATCGTGGTATTCGACTTCAGCTTCGGCCAACGCGGTGCGCGCGGGAATGCTCCAATAAACCGGTTTCTTCCCGCGATAAACAAAACCTTTTTCAACGATGTCGGCGAAGAGGCGGAGTTCGTCGGCTTCGTATTCCTTGTTCAAGGTGAGATAGGGATTTTCCCAATCGCCAAGAATGCCGAGGCGTTTGAATTGGCCGCGTTGAAGATCAATAAATTTTCGCGCGTAAATTTCGCAGGCTTTGCGAATCGTTGCGGCGTCGGCGGATGTGTCACCCGCTTTGCGCATTTCCTGGGATACTTTGAATTCAATCGGCAAACCGTGACAATCCCAGCCCGGCACATACGGCGCGTTGAAACCACGCAACGTTTTGTATTTGATGATGATGTCTTTGAGAATTTTGTTAAGCGCAGTGCCGATGTGAACGTCACCATTCGCGAATGGCGGGCCATCGTGAAGAATAAATTTTTCCGCATCTTTGCGCGCCTCCTGAATTTTACCGTAGAGATTTTCGCGCTCCCATTTTTCCAGACGTTGCGGCTCGCGTTGCACGAGATCGGCTTTCATCGGGAAATCGGTGCGCGGCAAATTTAATGTGTTTTTGTAATCCATGCTCAAGGGCGCGCACGCTAACATTCAGCTTTCGAGTTATCAAGCGACAGGAAGCCCTCCCCCTCCGGGCCAAAAAAAAATCCCGCGAAAAAATTCGCGGGACTGTAGCTTCAAACCTAATTATTTTCCGTCGTGATCGGAATCACCGGGAATGGCGCGTTCGACGCGATCCCAGGCAGAGCGGGTTGCGCTTTTTGCTTTTTCCCAACCGAGACGGGATTTGCCTTTGGTGCGCTCGTAGTCTTTAGCCAATTCTGATTCCACGTCGGAATAAGATTTTCCAGTGGTGCCATGGCGACCGTAGCCTTCATAACCTGTCTTGAGGGCGGGATGATAATCATCGTAGGTATAATCACGCTCTGCCCAGGTTTCTTTGGAATAATTATCGCGCCAATAGGCATCTTGGAGAGTGGGGTCAATGGCTTCTCCTGCTGCTTTGCCCGCGTAACCGCCCGCAACGGAGCCAATGACCGCGCCCACGACACCGCCGATGGGTCCGCCCACTGCCATACCGATTGCAGCACCTGCCGCTCCTGCGCCGGCTGCGCCGACTCCTGTTCCGACTGGATGCGCGCCGGGTTCCCCAGTGATCGGATCACGGTTGGCATCGGTTCCGCGTCCAGTTGTGTCTTTGTCTTCGAATCGTTTTTCCATAGGTAGTCTCCAGTTTTACGTTTGTTAATTGCCGGATGAAACTTCATCCAGGCTTGGAAAAAACTAATTCACTGCGGCGCGCATTTCCTCCCTGAAAAACGTAGCGGTGATTACACTGAACGAGCCATGAGAGAAGTCTATTCGCGTTTGCATTCGGCAGACGCTTCGGCAAACGTGTCGGAATGGAGAAATTAGATAAAACCCCGGTGGATCCGGAATTGAAGAAGCGCATTCAGGATTTGATCGCTTTCAAGGGCGGCGGATACAACGAAGATCACGTCGAAGACATCATCGTCAACGCGCTCAAACTTTTGACAGATGTAAAAGATCGCGGCGATGTGCGCGTGATTCGCACAGCGGTTCGCGAATTGCGCTATGCATTTCGACTTTTCGCGCCGTATCACGAGACGCGCAAGGTCACGATCTTCGGCTCGGCGCGAACTCTCCCCACCAAACAGGAATATATTCAAGCCGTCGAGTTCGCGCGCAAAATCGCCGCCGCTGGCTACATGGTTATCACGGGAGCCGGACCGGGAATCATGCAAGCCGGTCACGAAGGAGCAGGGTTGGAAAAAAGTTTCGGCGCCAACATACGTTTGCCGTGGGAACAGGGCGCAAATCCGATTATCGACAAAGACAAAAAGCTGGTGACGTTCAAATATTTTTTCACGCGCAAACTCACGTTCGTGCGCCACTCGGATGCGTTTGTTTTATTTCCCGGCGGCTTCGGAACACTCGATGAAGGCTACGAAGCCATCACCCTCATGCAGACGGGCAAGCACCGTTTGATGCCGCTGGTTTTAATGGACAAACCTGGCGGCACTTATTGGAAAACCTGGGACAAAAATGTGCGCGAACATCTGCTGCGTGACCAATTGATTTCTCCCGATGACCTCCATCTCTATCAAATTACAGATGACGCTGATCAGGCGGTAAAATGGATCACGCGCTTTTATCGCAATTATCACTCCAGCCGTTTTGTGAAGGATCTTTTTATTCTTCGCATGAAACGCGCTCCTTCAGAAGCCGCCCTGGAGTCGCTCAACGAAGACTTTGCCGACATCGTTAGCGGCGTAAAAATGCACGCCATCGAAGCAACTCCCGAAGAACAGGAGGACCACGATTTCGTCCAACTTCAACGAGTCGCTTTCGGCTTTGATCGCCGCCAATATGGACGACTTCGTCAGTTGATCGACGTGCTCAATGGTTTTTAATCGCTCCGTCCGTTTCAATTCGCGCTTGAAAATCAACGCTTGAATCTCAACGCGGGCGAAACATATATTTGCAACTCAATAAAAAGAAATTTATGGCTGACATTGCAAATAAATATCCGGAAAACGTCACTGGCAAATATTACGTCGATAACCAGTGCATCGATTGCGACCTCTGCCGCGAAACCGCGCCGAGCAATTACACCCGCAACGATGACGGCGGTTATTCCTTCGTGTTCAAGCAACCCTCCACTCCCGACGAAGAGTCCCAGTGCAAAGAAGCAATGGAAGGCTGCCCGGTAGAAGCCATCGGCAATAACGGCGAGTAGAACATGATTCAAGCTCTTGACCCGCAGGCAAAAAGTCTGCGGGTTTTTGTTTTTTTCCGACTCTAAAAAAAATCCTCATGCGGAAAGTCAACGTCAGTCTAGGCAATCGCAGTTACCCAATTTTAATTGGGAACGGTCTTTTGCCGCAATTGGGGGCGCACTGCAAAAGGCTGCATCTTGGTATGCGCTGCGCTGTGATTACTGATCATCGGGTCGCTCCGCTTTACGCGAAAATTATCCTGCGCTCCCTGAGATCCTCTGGTTTTGATCCCGTTCTCATTACGATTGCCGCCGGCGAGCGCGCAAAAAATCTTCAGGTTGTTCACTCCTGCTATGAACAATTGGCCGCCCATCGTCTCGAACGAAAATCTTTTATCGTCGCGCTTGGCGGCGGTGTGGTTGGAGATCTCGCGGGATTCGTCGCCGCAACTTATCTGCGCGGAATTGATTTTGTCCAGGTCCCCACCACCCTGCTTGCGCAAGTTGATAGTTCGGTCGGTGGAAAAGTGGGAGTGAACTTGAAAGCAGGCAAAAATCTTGTCGGCTCTTTTTATCAACCGCGCTTCGTGCTCGCCGACTTGAACACTCTCAAAACATTGCCCGTCCGCGAATTTCGAGCAGGCCTGGCCGAGGTAATCAAATACGGAATCATTTGCGACGCCGCACTATTTGCTCGGGTCGAACGCGGCTTGGACAAAATTCTCCAACTTGACCGCGCGTTGCTCGCGAACATCGTTGCTCGGTGCTGCGAAATCAAAGCCGAAGTCGTCGCTCAGGATGAAACGGAATCCGGTTTGCGCGCTATTCTGAATTTCGGCCATACGATCGGTCACGCCATTGAGGCCGTTTCCGGATACGGCAAATATCTTCACGGCGAAGCGATCGCCATCGGACAAATCGCGGCCGCAAAACTTTCCCGCCGTTTGCGGGGGCTGCCCGCGAAGGATGTTACTCGAATCGAAGCGCTGTTTAGCTCCGCTGGATTGCCGGTCGCATTCCCAAGCACAGCGGGCACCCGCAAAAAATTGTTTCGCGCCATGCAACTCGATAAGAAAGTTTCGGCAGGCGAGATCAATTTTGTGCTGGTGAATAAAATCGGCCAAGCCTCTTTTGGCGACAAAGTGCCCGCTTCCTTGATTGAAGAAATCCTGCTCTAAACCGCCTCGTGTCTCGCGAGCAATTGAGTGTTTCTGAAAAAATTTCAACCTTGCACGCCATGATAAACGTCGTTAGGTTTCGCCGCTCAAAAGGTGGGGCTGGTAGCTCAGTTGGTAGAGCAGTGCCCTTTTAAGGCATTTGTCCAGGGTTCGAATCCCTGCCAGCCCACCACTTGTTCTTGGGAATCGGAACCCTCCTCACTCCACTCTCGTTTTAAGTCTGCACAGACATTTCATTTGGAATTTGACCTCTCATTTGTGGATTTCATTTTTCCCGAAGACAACGACTCTGATAGCTCCCGAATTTTATGTCTGAATTCCGTTTCAAAACTCCGTTGACCGAGGAAGACGTTCGCAAGTTGCACATCGGCGATTCTGTTTTGCTCGATGGAATTATTTTTCGGCGTGCGTGATGGAAATCTGATTCGCGTCTTCGACAAAAATGTCGCGCCACCTTGTGATTGGAAAGGCGCGGCGTTGCTTCACACTGCGCCGAACGTCAAAAAAATTTCGCCGGGAAAATACGAACCGATTCCTGTCGGCACATCGAATAGACCGTTTTTGTTTTAAGATGATTCTGGCACGGACCCATTTATTCATATTTTAATATGGCTGAATTTAATTATCCCTCTCCTCGGAAGAGAGGGCCGGAGGTGAGGTCGAACGTTTCTCTAAATGGTTCCGGAGCTAATATATCGCGACGCTTAAAAAAATTCGGCGGCAAACGACTATGGATTTCGCAATTCTTCTGCGGCGTTCGCGCTGAGATTTTCCGGGGAATCAACCAGGGCAGAAGAATTGGGCGGCGGTGGCGTTTTGCTGTTCAACATTTCGTGCGCCTTTGTTTCGTCAAATTCATTTTCCCATTTGGAAATCAAAACCGTCGCCACGCCGTTGCCGATTAGATTCGTCACCGACCGCGCTTCCGCCATCAGACGGTCCACGCCCAAAATTAAAACCATTCCCGCCAGAGGAACGGTGTGCAGCGAAGAAAGTGTCGCCGCCAAAGTGATGAGTGCACTACCGACTACGCCCGCCGCACCTTTTGAAGTGATCAGGCAAACCAAAATTACGGTGAGTTCCTGCCACATGGTGAGGTGCGTGTTGGTCGCTTGCGCGATGAAAATTACCGCCATCGTCAGGTAAATGCAGGAGCCATCCATGTTGAACGAATAGCCGGCGGGCAATACGAGGCGCACGAGCGGTTTCGAACAGCCGAGTTGTTCGAGACGCGTCATCATGCGCGGCAACACAGATTCCGAAGACGCCGTGCCGAGCACAATAAAAATTTCTTCACGGATAAATCGCAAGAATTTCCAGAGGCTGATCCCGTTGAATTTCATCAGCGCTCCGAGCACCACAAAAATAAAAACCAGACTCGTCAGATAAACGCACGCCATCAATTTAAGTTGTGCGGTGATGGAATCGGTTCCGAATGTCGCCGTAGTAAATGCAATCGCGCCAAACGCGCCGAGCGGCGCAAGTTTAATGATGAACCCGATCATTTTCATCAGCGCATCGGAAAGCGTCTCAATCAGATGAACGATGGGTTTGTTTGCGCTTCCCATCGCCGCCAGCGCGCATCCGAATAGCACAGAAAAAAACAAAACCTGAATGATGTCGCCTTTGGCAAATGCGTCCACGACGCTGTTGGGAATCACATTTAAAATAAAATCGACGAATCCGTGTGTTTTGGCGGTCGTGACGAATTGCTGAATAGTTTTGGTGTCGATCTTCGCGGGATCGGCATTGACGCCGACGCCGGGTTGAATCCATTTGACGACGAGATAGCCGACGACCAGCGCAAGCGTGGTCATCACTTCAAAATAAAGAATGGCTTTAAACCCAACGCGCCCGACGCGTTTGAAACTTCCCATGCCCGCCATGCCGACGACGACCGTGCAGAAAATAATCGGCGCGACGACCATCTTAATGAGTTTGATGAAACCGTCGCCGAGCGGTTTCAGATCCGCACCATCAAAACTCCAGTTGGACCCAAAGAGATGAAACGTAAAAGGCTTGTCTGCCGGAAAAAAATTACCAACGAAAACTCCCAGCACAATTGCGATCAGAACCTGAAAGTAGAGGTGATAATAGAACGGCTTTCGTGTCATGCAAGTTGAGCAGATGGCAATTTTATATGAGGGCGGGAATCGGTTCACAAGCAAATGATGGTTGTCGTTTCGTGTAAAACTTTCCTTTGTTGCGTGTCCGATTTTCGCGGCAGCGGCTACTATTAAGCGAGTGAACGATCAAACCGACGCACAACTTCTACACGCTTACGCCGAGCATCGCTCTGAATCCGCGTTTACCGCGTTGGCAAATCGTCACGTCAATTTTGTTTATTCCGCCGCGGTGCGCATGGTGTGCGATGCGCATCTGGCGCAAGACGTGACTCAAGCTGCATTCGTCGCCCTTGCCCAAAATGCCGGTCAACTGTTGGAGCGCCCGGTGCTTTCCGGCTGGTTGCATCGCACCGCGCAAAACATCGCTGCGCAAACCATACGAACCGAAGTCCGCCGTCGCGCCCGCGAACAGGAGGCCGCTGCCATGAATGAAATATTCTCCAACGAATCCGATGTCGCATGGAAAACCATCGCGCCACATCTCGACGACGCGCTCGGCGAATTGAGCGAGCCAGATCGCGACGCGTTGTTGCTCCGCTACTTTGAACGCAAATCCGCGCGCGAAATGGCGCAGACGCTCAACGTGAGTGAAGAAGCCGCGCAAAAACGAGTGAACCGCGCGGTGGAACGTTTGCGCGAATTTTTTACGAAACGAAATATTAACATCGGCGCGAGTGGGTTGGTGGTTCTGATTTCGGCGAATGCCGTTCAAGCCGCGCCGGTTGGATTGGCCGCTACTATTTTTTCCGCCGCTACTCTCGCTGGAACGACATTTCAAACTTCAACCGCCATTGCTGCAACCAAAACTATTGCCGTGACTACAATGCAAAAAACTTTAATCACAACAGCACTTGTCGTCGTGACCGGCGCGGGAATTTATGAGGCCAGCCGTTCTGCAAAATTGCAAAATCAAATTCAGTCGCTCCAGCAAGAGCGCGCCTCGTTCACTGAACAAACGAAAGAATCGCAACGTGCCCGCGAAGATTTGGCGAACCAACTCGCGGCGTTCCAGGAGGAGAATAAATCCTTGCGGCGTAATATCGCTGAACTTCCTAGATTACGTGGCGACGTTGCCCGATTGAGAAAAGATTCTGAGGATTTGGCGCGTTTGAAAAGTCAGGCAAGCGAGAATCCGATGCGGGCGTCAATGGAATCCTGGCTGGCGCGCGTTGATCAACTCAAAAAGCGAATGCAGAATTCTCCCGATGAAAATATCCCTGAACTACAATTTCTGACGGAGGACGATTGGCTGAGCGCTACGCGCGGTGACGACCTTGACACCGAGGAAAATTATCGCCGGGCGATGAGTTCATTACGCGGTTCAGCGGAGAACAAATTTGGCAATATGTTGCAACCCGCATTGAAAAAATATCTGGCAGCAAACAGTAATCAGTGGCCGACCGACCTTTCTCAACTTCAGCCCTATTTCAAATCACCGGTGGACGAGGCTGTTCTTCAACGCTACAAAATTTTTCCGGCAGAGGAACTTCGGAATTTTCATTTCGATGACAATTGGATTATTTCACAAAAAGCCGCTATCGATGAAGAATATGACTCACGTATGGGACTAGGATCAAATGGATGGGGAACAAGCGGCGGTGCATGGAAGCCGCAAACCGTAGCATTAGATTCCGCTATCAAAATTCTTACCCCAGCTATGAAAGATTACAAATCCGCGAATAACGGAATCGAACCCTCAGAACCGGCTCAGTTGCTCCCATATTTGAAAACACCTGACGAAAAAGCCGCTCTTCAAAAGGTGATTCAAGCCCGCAATCCTAAAACGGACTAAACTGTTAGCGGATTTCAGAACGGCGTCGGTCACGTAGTCGGTGGCGAGTCCCGTCTTTGAAAGTGGGGCTGGCCATTTTGCCGCTGCTCAGTCCTTGAATAAAATCAGTGACTTGATGGACGAATGTTTCCGTGTATCCGATTTACAGATCCAAAGTAAACCGCAACGCCTGCTGAATTTTTTCCAGCAAAGGAGGCGGCACGTGTCCGCCGAAGTTTTGAAAGTCAATCCATTCCAGTGCCGTCAGACCCTGCACGTTGGCAAAAGAATCTTCGCGAAGACAGGGAAGTTTTCCTAACGGTACTTCGTAGGCGCTGTTCCGATATTTCGTCGTGATTGGAATGGCTAGAGACATTGCGCGCGGGGCATCGGGGTCAAACCGTGAAACAACGATAAACCAACGAACTTTGCCAGCGAGGCCCAAATCCACTTTCCAGATTTCGCCGGGCCTAGGATTCTTCGAGGGCATCGAGAACTTTTTGGCGATAGGTTGTAGGCGCGATAATGTCGTCGTTTTCCGTCGGAATATTTTCGATCACCCAATGGCGTAATTGGAGTTTCTTCTCCTGGGGCAATTTTTCAATTGCGTCTTCGATTTCGATTACAGTGCTCATTTGATTGGGAAACTGTAGCAAAGGAAATTCACCTGCTCAAATTATTTCACCTTCTTCACTTTTTCCCAGCGCAATGTCTTGGCAGATTTCAAAACGGCGTCGGTCAGGTAATCGGTGGCGAGGCCGTCTTTGAAAGTTGGGCTGGCCATTTTGCCGCTGCTCAAGCCCGCGCTTGAAGAACCAACCCGGTTGTCTTAACCTGTCTTACATGAGAACGACCTTGACGATTAGTTTGCCGCCGACTCTGCGAAAGAATGTTTCTCGCGCGGCGAAAGCCAACCACATCACCGAAAGCGAATTTGTTCGGAATGCAGTGAAACGCCAGCTTTGGATGGAAGCGTTCGAGGAGACGCGCCGCAAGCTTGTGCCTCTCGCTCGCGCGCAAGGCATTTACACCGACGAAGATGTGTTCAAGATCATTTCGTGAAAGTCGTCGTTGATACGAACGTCATTGTCGCGGGATTGGTTTCGGAAGGTGTTTGTCGCGACATCGTTAAACGCCGACTGCCTCGTTGCGAACTCTTTATTTCCCAAGCGCTCTTACATGAATTGGAGAACAAAATGCGTGATAAGTTTGGGTTTGATCCCAAAGATTTACCGTTGCTGCAAACCTACAAAGAAGCAGCGACGATGTTGAAGCCGAAACCTTTAATCAAATCGATTTGCCGCGACAAAGATGACGATGAAATACTCGCCGTCGCCTTTGCTGGAGAAGTAGAAATCATTCTCACTGGAGATAAGGATTTGCTGGTTTTAAAAGAATCTCAGGGAATCAAAATTCTTTCACCGCGCCAGTTTGTGGAATTATTGGATGCACACTGATGGGCGCGAGTCTTCTTTCCGGCGCATTCGATGTTCGATGTTGAATGTTCCGCGTTCTTCAAAAATTTCTAAACATCGAACAACCAACAACTGATTTGTCCTGTTTTGAAAACTACAAAAAATTCCTGTTTTGAAAACTACGCGACAAAGTGCAATTTTTTTCAGGTTGCGTTCTCGGAGCAAGCCGATAAGTTTACCGGCTCTGAAAATTTAACCGGAAGAACACTTTGAATAGCGAATTAGTAAAACAAGCATTGGCAAAAATTGGCAACCCTAACGTTTTAGTAAATTTAATTTCCCGGCGCGTGCGTCAACTCACCAGCGGCGGTGGACAGGGTCGTCCACTACTGGCGGACACAGCCGGCATGGGCGCGGGCGACATTGCACTGTTGGAAATTATCGAAGACAAAATGGATTTTGCCATGCTCGAAACGGGTGAGGAAAAACCCACTGCGCCTAAAAAACGGAAAAAAAATTAGCAGACTTGTTTGTAGATGCGCCAGCCAGAAGGTTTGCCTTCTGGCTTTTTCTTTATGGCCGACATTCTAAACAACCCAAAAGCGCGCCGCGATTATCATATCATCGACACGTTTGAGGCCGGCATCGTTTTGCATGGGACCGAAGTCAAAGCTTTGCGCGCTGGCCAAGGGCAGATCAGCGACGCTTTCGCCCGGGTGGAAAAAAACGAAGTATGGCTCTACAACGCGCACATCGACGAATATTCCTTTGGCAATCGTGAGAACCACAAACCCAAAGCGCCGCGCAAATTGCTTTTGCACAAAAGTGAAATCCGAAAACTGTTTGGCCTCGCTTCGGTGAAGGGCAATGCGATTTTCCCGCTCTCCTTTTATTGGAAACAAGGCCACGTGAAAGTTGCGCTGGGTGTGGGCAAGGGGAAACTGGAGTTCGACAAACGGGACGACATCAAAAAACGTGAATCCGATCGCGAGATGAAACGTGCCACCATGCACCGTTCCAAAGGAAAATAAAAAGGCGTCCTTTCGGACGCCTTCCTCGTAAAAACATTCCAGCTTCTTTAAGCTTTAGCTTTGGCCTTGGCCTTCTTGTCATCTCCCTTTTTCCACGTGCGTTTTGGGGCCTTGATGACCAGACCCTTTTTGATCGCGCTGGCAGTCACCCGAATATACCGAACCTCGCCATTGATCACCGCTTTGACCCGCTGGAGATTGGGCAAAAAACGGCGTTTGGTGATCGCTGTGACATGCGTGCCGATGCCCCCTTTTTTCTTCGCTTTACCACTGCGCCAAATGTGGCTGCCTTTAATGGGGCCAGTGCCGGTGAGTTCACAAATTCTTGCCATAAAAATCGTTTTTAAATTAAGGAACGAAGAACCTAGCAATCCCGACTGGGAGTGCAAGTTTTAATTTGGAGAAATCGTCCTGATTTAGTAAAATAACCGTCACTATTTGGCGCTGGCTCGCGTCTCCATTGAAATGAATTTCTATACCGCGCTTTCCTGCGTTTTCCTCTGCGTGAATGTTTGCGCCGCCGAGACGCGCCCGAACATCGTCTGGATTATCGGCGAAGATATGGGGCCGGAACTCGGTTGTTACGGCGATAAAAATGCCATCACGCCGAACATGGATCGCCTCGC
>JBDSYB010000321.1:0-8206 GCA_039925885.1 Verrucomicrobiota bacterium | reverse complement strand
CGCAGAGGAGCCACGCGCTAAAAAGCGAGATTTGTCCCGTAGGCAAATGGCGAGTTGCTGTTCGCGGATTTTTTTTATCGAATTCGCGATCAACGATTCGATTGAAAGCCATGGCGCAGGTTCGAGCGCAAACCATCGCAGTCAGGATCAGCAGAAATATTTTCCAACCCGGCCAGCCGCGATTTTCCCGCGCCGCGACCACCATCGCTGCGAGCGCGAACGGCAGCGCGAAAATTGTGTGGGACAATTTTACGAAGGAAGCGTAGTTCTTCAGAGAAGATAGAGGATTGAGAATGGAGGATGGAAAAGACATTGAGCTACGTCCTGCTTTTGCAAAAATCATCCGCTTTATCAATCATACGATTCAGTCTTCCACCAATATTTTGCCATGCATCATCCAAGGAGCGATGTCGCTCGGCAGAGATGTAGTGACAATCCAATGCATCGTCCAACCATGATTGCGTTTCCATCGCTTCACCCATGGCCTCGTTAATTTTATTGATAAAAGCCGCTTCATAACGCCGCCTCGCCCATGCTTCGGCCAACATTGCTTTGACTGCGCGAGAAGAACGGCGGATCTGATCCGTCAGCGCAAACTTTTCTTCTTTAGGAAAAGTTTTAGTCATTTCAAAGATTTTTAAAGTCTCTGCTCTGGAAGCCTGATAAACATTTAAATCACGAAAACTTTTGATTGCTGCCATACGTCAATCCTTTCTTTTCCATCTTCTATTCTCAATCCTCCATCCTCAATCCCTCTCCTCCTGCCAGCGCGGAACGAGCTTTTGTGAAACGCCCAAGTGATCCAGCACACGTGCGACGACAGTGTCGATGACTTCAACAATTGTTTTTGGATTGGTGTAAAAAATCGGGTTGGCTGGAAGAATTGTTGCACCAGCTAAAATCAGCAGTTCAAAATTTTTCACGTGAACCAAACTGAGCGGTGTTTCGCGCGGAACGAGAATCAGTTTTCGTTTTTCTTTCAAAACGACATCAGCAGCGCGCAGCAAAACGTCTTCGCTGAAACCGTGCGCGATTCGCCCCATCGTTCCCATCGTGCAGGGAATTACGACCATCGCGTCGGGCGGATTCGAGCCGCTGGCGAACGGCGCGTTCATGCTTTTCAAACTGTGCGTCGTTATGCCCTCGCGGAGTTTCAAACCGTCGGGAAGTTCTGTGGAAATAACTTGATGCGCATAGTTGCTCATCACGACGTGAATCTCGTGTTCGCGCGGATCGAGATTATCAAGAAGTCGTTGCGCATACATCGCTCCGCTCGCTCCGGTGATGGCGACAAGTATTTTCAAGCGAACGAACTATGGTGTCGCAGGAAGAGAGGAGCAAGACTTCAAGAACGCACGGTCCAAAATCGTTGGTTGAGGATTTGAGATTGTCGGGAACATTGCTTTGAAAATGGAGGACAAAATGGACGGGCATTACAAGGACATTGTGGAACTGATTGGCAAATCAATTGATGGAATTGGCGTCGGAATAATTGTTGTCGGCGCGGTGGTAGCGACGATCGCCTTTTTAATCAGTTTGCGTGCGCAGCCGCTGCCTGAAACGTTCCGAGTTTATCGGCAGAATCTGGGGCGTGCGATTTTGCTCGGCCTGGAATTTTTAGTTGCTGGCGACATCATTAGGACCGTGGCGGTGACACCAACTCTTTTGAGTGTGGCGATCTTGGGCGCGATTGTGGCAATTCGGACATTTCTCAGTTTTTCGCTAGAAGTTGAATTGGAAGGGCGTTGGCCGTGGCAGCCCAAGCTGGCAAACAAGCCGTGATTAGATTCCGTTCAGCCCCTTCAAATAAGCGAAAATCAATTCTGGCAATGCTTTGCTATAACCGCCTTCGAGCAAACTGAACGCCGGAATTTTTAAATCGCGGATCGCTTTTCCGAGCCAATGAAAATCCTCCACGTCCATGGTTTGCTGGCAGAGCAAATCGCCTTTGTAGGAATCGAATCCGGCGGAGACGGCGATTAAATCGGGTTTGAATTTTTGCAATTCATCCAGCGCCATCGAACAGGCGGAACGATACGCTTCTGCTGGCATATTCGGCGAAACGGGATAATTGAAACAATTTTGCCCACGCTGATTTTGGCCACTGCCGGGATAGGCGGGAAATTGATGCACAGAAAAAAACGCGCAGCCATCGCGATCCAACAAAATGTCTTCCGTGCCGTTGCCGTGATGAACATCGAAATCAAAAACGGCGACGCGTTTAAATCCACTCGCGCGCGCTTCCAAAACAGCGATGGCGATGTTGTTCAAATAACAAAATCCCATCGGATGATTTTTCGTGGCGTGATGGCCGGGGGGACGAATCAGGCTGAACGCCGTTTCGCCCTCGCGGCAAAGTTTCAACGCATGAAGCGCCCCGCCCACGGAACGGCGAGCGTGGTCTGCAATTCCAGGATGTGCCGGAGTGTCAGGATCGAAATCCATTCCTTCACCCAATGATTTCAAATGCTCACTCGTGTGCGCGCGAAGGATTTGTTCATCAGAAACTTCGAGTGGTTCGAGCCAATCGATTTTCAATTCCGTCTGGCTTTTTAATTTTTCGACCGAGCCGAGGATTCTTTGCGGCCGTTCGGGGTGTCCGGCTTTGCGATATTCCGTGCAGCGCTTGTCCGTGATGACTTTCATTTGAAGAAACTAGCTGCGGACGAGATGGATTTCACGAAATTTAACTTTGAGCAGAATCACAACTCAGCCAGTCTTACCTTTATCCAATGAAACTTCCCAAAATAAACCGCCGCAGGTTTTTTTGGTCATTATTTCTTGGTGTGCCTACAGCTGTCTTTGCTGATTCGTATTGGATTGAGCCGAATTGGTTGAAGATTCGCAAAATTTCTTTAACCAAAGAAAAACCGACACATCGATTTGTTCACTTCACCGACATTCATCATAAGGGAGATAAAAAGTACCTGGAGTCCGTCGTCGCCGAGATCAACAAACTCTCACCCGACTTTGTTTGCATGACCGGCGACATCATTGAGGAAAGTTCTTTTCTCACTGATGCGTTGGAAATTCTGGGCGGAATCAAGTCGCCAATTTACGGCGTTCCGGGAAATCACGATTATTGGGCGAAAGCTGACTTCAATGAAATCGACAGAGCTTTTGCAAAAACGGGTGGCGCATGGCTCGTGGACAATCAAACCACAACCCATGATGGCAAAGTTACTTTGCACGGTGCGGGAAAATATCCTCCCAAAAATCTCCTGCCGAATCCAAAAACCAAAAACCTCATGCTGATTCATTATCCCGAATGGGTGGAGCGATTGGCTGCAAATAAATTTGATGTCGTTCTCGCCGGGCATTCGCACGGCGGGCAAGTCAGAATCCCATTTTACGGACCCATCGTCCTGCCCTCAGGAACGGGGAAATATGATTTGGGACTTTTCGAGACTGAATCCGGCCCGTTTTACGTTAGCTCGGGGATTGGCTGGTTTGTTTTCAACATTCGTTTTCGCTGCCGACCGGAAATTGTCGTGTTTGAGATTTGATGAACCTTGTTTCCTTTCTGGGGAATGTTTATAGACAGTGGCAACAATTCGACGGGAAATAACTGATATGAAAACTTTCATGGTGATCACACTGGCGGGGCTGACTTTTTTGAGCGATTCCATTCAAGCGGCGCAAACCGCTGCGGCGCGGATGTATTGTCTTTCGATTCGATTCAATCGGGCGACGGCGGGAGGACCTAATGCGCTCTATTCACTCGATCTCACGGGAATCAGCGCCGGGATCAACGGTGAACTTTATCCAGTTTTCGGTGCGCCGCGGACGCACTACACGTCCTTGATTTTGAGAGACGATCTTTTCGCCGAGGACTCTTCCGGCTCCATGCTTCTCAATGTGCCGACAACAGATACGGATGGCGACGGCTTCCCGGATATTTTCGACACGGCTCGATCCTTCAGCGGCTCAAGTTCCGGCACGTATAGTTTTCCCGGATTTGCCAGCGGCAACGCGACCGCCAGTTGGTCGCGTGGCGCCGGTTCGCAGGCAGGAACTTGCCAGCTTAATTTTGCGGGCTTCGGATCATTCAGTCACACCTTCAACATTTTGGAATACAGGGGGCCGCTCACTTACACGCCTGGTTCAAATGTGGTTTCAGGCAATGTAGATCTGTCGCTCACCGGGACTCCCGCTAGTTCATTGAAAGGCCCAATCGCCTTCACAAAATCCGCGACCAATCCACACAACGAACTCACTTTGCAGTCTGGCGCATGGACGAACGCTACTGCGGAAACATTTCCCTTCGTGACTAATTCCATTTTGCGCGACGCTACTTGGCCAACTAATTATTATGGTTATTTCGAGTTCGATGATTGGAACCTGGGCACATTTGAACCGGACTATTATCTGTGGGTGCTTTCGATTGACGACTTGAATGACGCCGATGGTGATGGCATACCCGATTTCAGTGACGAGCCGCAAACCGTGTCGCTCCGCCGCCCCCTGCTCTCTCTCAAGCAAACGGCGACTAACTTGTCGCTCACGATCAGCGGCAACGTTGGACAAGTTTGCGAAATCCAGGAAGCCGCCACGGTCTCCACCACAAACTGGCCCACGAGCTTCTCCGTGACTCTGACCAACGATCCGCAAACCGTCTCACTGCCACTGCCTTCGACCCAGACTCGATTCTGGCGCGTGCACACGCCGTGAGTTGATTTCTCTAAAATTCATTTCCTGAAAGCGAAGTGTCTGGCGTTCCGCGTTTTCGTCGAATCGGCAGAATGGTTACTTTTTTCAAAACGTTTATTAACTCGTCTTGTCAAATTGGGTGCGAAGATTGTTTTTCATTCTCCGGGAAACTATTTATCGTCGGCGGAGTTCACTTTAAAACAAATGCAATTGGAACCTAACGGCGACGCAATCTTGTCGCTCTAAACGAGACACGCCAACCACCCATGTTTAATCGCTGTTGCGTATCTCTACTCTGTGTTGCGCTCATTTTTTGTGCGTGTTCCACGAGTCACTATCGGAAATCCGCAGACAAAGAAACGCTCGCGGCTATCGCGCAAAAAACTCCAGCGGTGCCGAACATGGAAACTAATTTTTCCATTGAAATATCCGAGAAATCGAATCTGGAAAGTTTGCCGGTCGCGCCGGGCGTCGAAGATTTTTTTGGGCCTGAAGGTGAAAAAGAAAAAGGCGCGCGCATTGTCTCGCTCGAGAAAGCGCTCGAAATCGCCGTCAAGCAAAGCCGCACTTATCAAAACCGGAAGGAGCTGCTTTATTTGCAGGCGCTCGGCCTGACCCTTGATCGGCACCGCTTCACGCCCATTTTTACAGCGGGGGCGCAATCTTCGTTGAACACCACTCGCTCGGTTCAGGTGGGCGTCGATTCCATCGTGGAAAACAACCTTTCCGATATTTCAGCGAGCACGCGGGTCGATCAATTGTTGCGCACGGGTGGAAGAATTGCAGTGGCATTTTCAACCGATTTTCTGCGCTACGTCAGCGGCGATCCGCGAGCGGTTTCCTCCTCGGTTTTGGCGGGCACGCTTTCGCAACCATTGCTGCGCGGCGCGGGCTACAAGATTACGATGGAAAACCTGACTCAAGCCGAGCGTAATTTGCTCTACGCTTTGCGCGAGTTCACCCGCTTTCGCAAAGAGTTTTCCGTGGAAATTGCCTCGGCGTATTACAGCGTTTTGGAAAATCGGGACGCGGTGCGCAATAGCTGGCGCGGCTTTCAGAATTTTAAAGTAAACGTCGATCGCGAACGCGCGTTCACCGAGGAAGGACTTCGTCCCCAGGCCGCCCTGGATCAGATCAAGCAGGCGCAATTGCAAACGGAAACGCGCTGGATCAACGCGGTGCGCAGCTATCGCCAAAGTCTGGATCAATTTAAAATTCAGCTCGGTCTTTCGACGGACGCGAACATCATTTTGGACGATGCGGAATTGGAGCAGTTAAAAATTTTGCATCCCGCAATTTCGGCGGACGAAGCGGCGCGTGTGGCGTTGCAAAGCCGATTGGATTTTTACAATCAAAAAGATCAAGCGCAGGATGCGACGCGCAGAATCGCGGTCGCGGCGAATGGTTTGAAAACCCAACTTGATCTCGTCACTTCCGTGAACGTGCCTGGCGAAGAAGGGAATGGATTTCGAAAACCGGATTTTGATCGGTATCGCTGGAGCGCAGGCTTTGACATTGATTTGCCGTTCGACCGCAAATCGCAACGCAACTCATATCGCGCTGCATTGATTGCCGATCAGCGCGCGGCGCGGGAACTGGTGCTGGCTGAAGACAATATCAAACTGCAAATCAATGATGACTGGCGCACGCTCGACCAGGCGAAACGCAATTTTGAAATCAGCGAACTGGGTGTGCAACTGGCGGCGCGGCGTGTCGAGGAACAGCAGTTGCGCGCGGAACTTGGCCGAGGCACGGCGCGGGATCTGGTGGATGCGCAGAACGATTTGATCAATTCCAAAAACGAGCGGACGACGGCGTTGGTCAGCCACACGATTGCGCGGCTTCGCTTCTGGCGCGACATGGGAATTTTAATGATCAAAGACAATGGGCAATGGGAGGAATTATCTGATGCGAAAAATAATTGATACGCCGATTGGTAGGGCGCGTCACTCCGTGCGCGCCGCTCACGACATTGCAACGAACGGCGCGCACGGAGTGACGCGCCCTACCAAAGATGAAATATGCAAAAAATAATTAAACTCACACAATTCATTCGACGGCAACCGAGCTGGCGACTGGCGGTGGCGCTCGGCATCCTGGCGCTGATCGGCTGGTTTTTCTTTGGGCGCGCAAAGTCTGTGATTGGACAAATTACTTTTCCAGCGCGTCGCGGGAATTTGCAGATCAGCGTGTTGGAAGGCGGTAGCATCGAAGCGCTTGAATCGCAGGAGATTCGCTCGGAAGTCAAAGGAGGAAACGGGACGAAAATTTTGAAAATCGTGGAGGAAGGTTATCAAGTCAGCGACGCGGACGTCAAAGAAGGGAAAGTGTTGGTGGAACTGGATTCTGCGGACTTAAAACAAAAAATTACGCAGCAGGAAATTTCTTTTCAGACAACGTTGTCGTCCTTGACCGAGGCAACGCAGGGCTACGACATCCAGTTGAACCAGAACAAAACGGACGTCAAAGCGGCGGAGCAAAAAGCGAAATTCGCGCTGATGGATTTGGAAAAATTCATGAGTGACAAGGCCACGCGTGAGGTCATTGCGCAACTTAATCTCCACGAAACTTTCTCAACGAACAGCGATTCCGGACCGGACGAAACGCTCGATACGAAAAAGAAGACGGAAGGCGGCGGCGACGTTGCTGCAACCAAAGGAAATACGGAAGACGATTTCAAACCAGTGACGGCCGAGGCGGTGGTTTTCGCGGACACGAATAAGCCGGCACCGATTGATTACACGAAATATGCGAAGCTCGATTTGCTGGGGGACGGCGCGGCCAAACAGCAGTTGCGCAAGTTGCTGGATGATTTGCAAATGGCCGAGCAACAACAAGGTTTAGGCAAAGCAAAGTTGCAGGGGACGCAACGTCTTTTCGGGAAGGGGTTCGTCACGAAAACCGAACTGGAAACTGAGGAGATGACTTTCAAAAATAACGATTTGAAAATCCAGACGGCGATGACGGCGCGCGATCTTTTTATCAAATACGAATTTCCGAAACAGGCTGAGGAATTGGTTTCAAAATACGAAGAAGCGTTGCGCGGTTTGGAGCGGTCACGCAAGGAAGCGGTTTCAAAACTGGCGCAGGCGCGGGCGCGATTCAAGGGTGCGCAAGGGCGTTACAGCATTGAAGCCGAGCAGCGAAAAGAATTGGGCGAGCAGCTTGAAAAGTGCGTGATTCGCGCGAAGAAAACCGGGCTGGTGGTATACGGCGGTGGAAATATGGACCGAGATTATTATGGCGGCAACGAACAGATTCGCGAAGGGGCGACGGTGCGGGAGCGACAACCGATTATCACCATCCCTGACATGAGACAAATGGCGCTCAAGGTGAAAATTCATGAGTCGTATATCAAAAAAGTTTCGCGAGGGATCAAGGCGCGAATTCAAGTGGACGCTTTTCCAGAGGAGAAATTGACGGGAGAAGTGATCAAGGTCGCGGTCTTGCCCGATTCGCAAAATCGCTGGATGAACGCGGATTTGAAAGTTTATGTCACGACGATCAGCATTGACGGATCGCGTGAGTGGGTGAAGCCGGGCATGAGCGCGAAGGT